>CAKVJS010000008.1 GCA_934754755.1 uncultured Erysipelotrichales bacterium | reverse complement strand
AAAACATTTGTTTTTTATAGGAGAGTAATACTATTTTTTCTTTCTTTTTTTATGCCTTATTTTTTTATGATTCGGCTGATTTATCGCATTGGTACTTCCTGATCCTGCCATCGGCATACCCGTTTCTGGATCCATACTAGCCATCATCTTCATCATCTTCTTGGATTCCTCAAATTGCTTTAATAAACGATTTAGGTCGGTAATCGACTTCCCGGATCCTTTAGCAATTCGATTTTTGCGAGAAGGCGAAATAATACTTGGGTCACGCCTTTCTTCCTTTGTCATGGAAAAAATAATAGATTCCGTCATTTTTAATTTTTGTTCGGATTCATCATCATTAATTTTCGGCATTTTAGGCATACCTGGAAGCATCTTTAATATACCTGACAAAGGTCCTAACTTACGTAGTTGTTGCATTTGTTTTAACATATCATCGAAACCGAAGGTCCCCGATTGCATCCGACGGAATACTTTCATCGTATCCTTCTCATCGTAAATATCTTGTACCTTTTCAACTAAAGAAACAACATCCCCCATACCTAAAATACGGTCGGCCATACGATCCGGATGGAATACATCAATCGCATCTAATTTTTCGCCAGTACCAATAAACTTGATCGGAACTCCGGTAATATGGCGAATAGACAAGGCACCACCACCTCTGGCATCACCATCTAACTTGGTTAAAACGGCACCCGTAATGGTTAGTTTTTCAGTAAATGTGCTAGCAACATTAACAATATCTTGTCCCGTTAAGGAGTCTACCACTAATAAAATTTCATTTGGACTAGCTATACTTTTAATAGCTGCTAATTCTTGCATTAATGGTTCATCAATATGTAATCGTCCTGCGGTATCGATAATAATAACATCATGATTATTATCTTTTGCATACACCATCGCTTCTTGTACAATGGTTTCTGCTGTTTCACTCGTACCTTTTTCATATACCGGTATTTGTAATTGTTCCCCTAATCGTACTAATTGATCAACGGCAGCTGGACGATAAATATCGGCAGCTACTAATAAAGGTTTTTTTCCCTTCTTTTGTACTAGTAAGTTCGCTAGTTTTCCAGCTGTTGTTGTTTTACCAGAACCTTGCAGACCAACCATCATAATAACGGATGGCCGTGTATCTAACTGCAATGATGCGGTTGTTTCTCCCAATAGTCGAATCAATTCATCATGAACAATTTTAACAACGACTTGCCCTGGCTTTAAGGACCCTAAAACATCTTGTCCTAGCGCTTTTTCCTTTGTACTAGCAATAAACTCTTTAACTACTTCGAAGTTGACATCTGCCTCTAATAAAGCAAGGCGTATTTCTGTCAACATCTCATCCATATTTTTATCTGTTAACTGTCCCTGTCCTGACATTTTTTTTAATGTCGACTGCAATCTTTCCGATAATGAATCAAATGCCATATATAAACACCCTTTCTAAATCTCTTTTAATCGTTGTAACAATGCTAATACACTTTCGTTTTCTTGCTTACTTTCAATGGCCTGGATAATCGCTATGCGTTGATGAGCTCTAGCAATTAACTGCAACTTATCTTCATAATTTTCTAAGCGCAAAACGGCCTTTTTTAAGGTATCAAATACAGCCGTTCTAGTGACACCTTGTATCTTCGCAATTTCTGCAAGTGAATAATCCTGACGATAATAGTAATCTAAATATAATTGTTGTTTACTGGTTAACAGAACATCATAATAATCCAATAATAAATTAATCCGCTGTACTTTATCTAATGGGGATATTTCCATACTAATCGCCCATTAAATTTTTACATAATCCATAAATATACTGCTCTAGGTCAAATTCCTGTAAATCATCAATCTTTTCACCTAAACCAATAAATTTAACAGGAACATCGAGAGCATCTTTAATCGAGAGGATAATACCACCTTTAGCCGTTCCATCCATCTTGGTTAAAACTAAACCAGTGATATCGGTTATCTTAGAAAATTCCTTTGCTTGATTAATACCATTTTGTCCGGTTGTTGCATCGAGTACCAATAATGTCTCATGTGGACCTTCGGGTATCTCACGTTTAATAATACGATTAATTTTTTCTAATTCATGCATTAAGTTAACCTTATTTTGTAATCGACCAGCCGTATCACAAAGTAAAACATCTACCTTTTTTTCCTTTGCCTTCTTGACAGCATCAAATACAACCGATGCGGGATCACCACCCTCAAGACCCTTAACTATGTCGACACCAACGCGATCTGCCCAAACAGCTAACTGATTAATCGCACCTGCCCGAAAGGTATCGCCAGCAGCCATCATTACTGTTTTACCATCTTGTTGAATGCGGTGCGCTAGTTTTCCAATGGTTGTTGTTTTTCCAGCGCCATTAACACCGATCATTAAGATGATGGTTGGCCCCTCTTTGGCATATTGAATCTCCGTCGTGAGTAAGCTTTCATTGGCATAAATAACAAACATTTTATCAATAATCAAGGCATTAATGGCAGTCGGATCCGTAATATTTTGAATACGAACCTCCGTTTTGATTTCAGCGACTATTTTCATTACCATCGTAACACCAACATCCGACATAATTAAAATATTTTCTAACTCTTCAAAATAGTCATCATTGATTTCTCGAAAACGGGCGGCTAACTCATTGATGCGGTCGGAAAAAGTAGCATTCGATTTATCCAAGCCAGCGATATACTTATCATTTTGTTTAGTTGAGGTACCAACAAACTTCTCTTTTATTTGTTTAAATAAACCCATTCTTACACCTCCTAGTGTTTTTCACTCAATTCCTGTGCCTGTTCTAATTGGACGCTAACGAGTTTTGTGATACCCTTTTGTTGCATAGTAGCACCATATAAAAGATCACAGATCTCCATCGTTCCAAAACGGTGCGTCACGACAATAAATTGGGTTTGTCTCGATAGCTCCTTTAAGTATTGTCCAAATCGATCAATATTGGCAACATCCAAGGCTGCTTCTACCTCATCTAAGACACACATCGGAACAGGTCTTACCTTTAATATAGCAAAAAGACAGGAAATAGCAATCAGGGATTTCTCACCACCAGAAAATAAAGAGATATTTTGGACTGCTTTGCCCGGTGGTTGTACTTCAATATCAATACCCGTTTCGAGAATATTGTGGGGATCACTATAATGAATACTCGCCTTACCACCGCCAAATATTCGTTGAAACACTTCATTAAAAGCAATATTAATCTGATCAAAGGTACGAGAAAAACGATCAACCATAATGTGATCCATTTTATGTATTGCTTCCATAATACTTTCCTGTGCTTGTAATAAATCGAGTCGTTGTTCCTGCATTGAATGATATCGCTGATCCAATTGTTGGAACTCTTCGATAGCATTCATATTAATCGTACCTAAGGACTCTATCTTACTACGTAAAACAAGGACTTGTTGTTTGGCCTGCTCTATATCTTGTTCTAAGGTGTAGTGCGCACTCGCATATTCATAAGTCATTGCATATTCGCTATTAAGGCGTTGTAAATAGGTCTCCAAAAATGATTCACTTCGAGTCATTTCAATTTGATACTGGGAAACCGTATCTTGCAACTGCTTAATTTCCTTACGTATAACTTTTAAGTCCTGACTTGTATTTTCACTTTCTGTAACATACTGCATTCGTAAATTACGCTTTGTTTGTATTTGTTCTGTTAAAGCATCACGCGAGGCAACTGCCTGATTCCATTCTTGTACTAAAGTACTTTCTTTAGCGTGGTTGAATTCCTCCCACTCTACTTGTTGATTCGTTAACCCTTCATACTCTGTTTTAAGAATGACTAACTCCTCTTTTTTATCTTGTACAACAACTTCTAATTTTGCCTCCAACATTTGTTTTTGGAGGATTTGATGCGCTAATTCCTTACTTTGATTATCCACCAAGGCATGTTCATTTCTTGTTGCTACAAGCTTTTTTTCTATCGTATGTATTTGTTGATTAAGCTCTGATAGTTCTTGTTTTTGGATAACAATACTATTTTGTTTCGGTTGGCTTCCTCCGGTTAAAGATCCACCAATATTTATGATATCACCACTCAAACAAACTACTCGATAACGATTTTTTAAAGCTCGGGAAATCGTTTGTGCATGTGCTAAAGTATCACTAATAATAACGGTACCTAGTAGATTTATAATCGCACTATAAGCGACTTCTGGATAGCTTACAAAGTCACTAGCTAGACCTAAATAGCCATCCAACTGTTGACAATCCGTTCGATGCTCCGGACGCATCATCCTTGGCTTAACTACATTTAGAGGTAAAAAAGTTGCCCGACCTGCCTGGTTTTTATGTAAAAAGGAAATCGCCTGACGTGCTTGTATGTCATCACGAATAACGACATACTGTAAGGCACCCCCTAAAGCAGTTGCAATCGCTAGTTCATAATTCATTTGTGGAGTAACAATATCTTCCACCACGCCAATAATACCAAATTGTTCCTTACCACGCTCCATAATGGCCTTGACCCCTCGGTGCCAATTATGACGATTTTCGATGGCATCCTCTAACATTTCCTGGCGTGATTTTTTACGCTGCATGGCATACGTTAATTGTTCGATCTCCTGCATTTTCTCTGTAAGTAATTGTCTGTTGTTTGTCTGTTTTTGTTTAAGATCTACTACTTCTTGATGAATATCCTGCAATCGTTTGATACGATCGTTATAGATCGATACGATATCTTGTAATTTTTCTTTTATGGCCGCTTTTTTCGCTTCATTATCGATTGGGTGTTCCCTCTGATATTCTAATCTGTGATCAATTTCTACTTTTCTTGTTTCTAGGGTAGAAACTTCTTGAATAATATCCATAAGTTGACTCTGTAAAGCATTGATCTCCTTATCTAAAGAATACATCTTGGCCTTACTTTGTTCTAGCTTAGTATCTTCTAACGTCAGCTTGGCTTCTTTATGAATAAGTTCCTGACTTACCTCCTGTGCCTTTGTTCTTATACAATCCAGCGAATCTTGTAATACACCAATTTCCTTGGCGAGTAAGGATACCTCAATAGCTGTTAATTCTTTTTTTAATACGACATATTGCTCCGCCTTATTTTTTTGCTTTTCTAATGGCCCTATTTGTTTTTCTAACTCGCAAACAATATCACCAACACGCTCTACATTAACTCTTGTACGTTCCAGTTTTCGGGTGGCATCTACTTTTCTTTTTTTATATTTTGCCACACCTGCTGCTTCTTCAAACAATCCCCGACGCTCATCTGGTTTACTGTCCGCAAAAGCTAAAATATTTCCCTGTGAGATAATGGATAATGAATCACGACCGAGTCCTGTATCCATTAAAATATCTACCACATCTTTCAAGCGACACTTCTGTCGATTTAACAAATATTCCGACTCGCTATTTTGGCGGTATAAACGCCGTGTAATTTCTAGTTCCTCATAGTCCGACTTAAAAAAATGGTCTTTGTTATCAAATACAAGTGTAACTTCTGCTAAATTTTGACGATGCCGTTCCTCCGATCCAACAAATATAACATCGGTCATCGTGGAACCACGTAAAGATTTTACGGATTGTTCGCCAAGTACCCATCGAATCGCATCACTAATATTTGATTTTCCACAACCATTAGGCCCAACAACGCCAATAATACCAGGTTGTAAGATAAGACGTTCCTTATTCGCAAATGATTTAAACCCATGTAATTCTACCCTTTTTAGATACATTTTATATACCTTCCTATTGGAAAATAATTTGACCCTCTTTAAACTCCTTAATAATCGCTAGGGACTCTAATTGATATCCCTTATCAATAATTCGTTTTCGTCCATCTTGAAATCCTTTTTCAATAACGATACCAACACCAGCAACGTTCGCTTGAGCCTGTTTACAAATATCTAATAAACCTTCTACAGCTTCTCCATTCGCTAAAAAATCATCAATGATTAAAACATGATCATCCGCTGATAAAAATTCTTTTTTTACCATCGCATCGTATGTTATATTCTTCGTAAAGGAATGTACTTTTTTAGAATATACATCTTGTCCGATGGTAGCACTTGATCCTTTTTTAGCGAATACAACCGGTACATCATCAAATTCATAGGCAACAGCTAGGGCTAAAGCAATACCTGAAGCCTCAATGGTTACAATTTTTGTCACTGGTTTTTCACTAAAGCGGCGCTTAAACTCTTTAGCGATTTCGCGACAAAATGAAGTATCAATTTGGTGATTTAAAAAACCATCCACCTTGACAATATTAGGCATTATAATCTTGCCATCTTGTTGTATCTTTTTAATTAAACTTTCCATAACTTATTCCTTTCTACTTATCACATCTTTAATACCAGATATCGGTACTCTTACGATAAAGGTACTTCCTTTATCAATCATTGATTGTATATCTATTTGTCCCGCGTGTAAATCTATAATGCTTTTTACAATCGATAGACCCAACCCATTTCCTTCAATAGATCGTGACATATCTTCACGATAGAAACGTTCAAAAATATGCGATTGAACTTCTTGCGACATACCCGGACCAGTATCCTTTATTTGTACTTCTATTTCCTTAGAAACCTTTTTTATTCGTATCCAGATTTTACCATTAGGATTCGTATACTTAATCGCATTATTTATAAGATTGATCCAAACCTGCTCCATTCTTTGTTCATCTGCCGTGATATGCATATCCTTTTTAGGCATAACAAAACATATTTGGATTTGTTTTTCTTCTGCCTGTTTTTCATGCATGGATATAACCCTACTTAATTGGCTAATAATCGAATAATTTGTATAATCCAGTTGAATATCCTCGTTTTCCAATACAGTTAATTGTAACATATTCTTTGATAAATTAGATAGCCTCTTACTATGAAACAAAATAATATCCGCGTATTTTTGGCGCTGTTTTTCTGGTAACTCTTCTTCCTTAAGTATTTTGGCGAATCCTTGGATTGCCGTTAAGGGCGTTTGAAATTCATGGGAAATATCCGATATAAACCTTTGTCGTACCATTTCGTGTTTAGCCAACTGTTGAGCCATCTGATTAAAGCTCTGATTTAATCGGGATATTTCATCATCACCAAAGTAATTAACACGAACATTATAATTACCTTTTGATAGTTCCTTGGTTGCATTTGTTAGGGTCGCAATAGGTTTCACGATAATGTCTGCAATCGCTAAAAATATAATACTACCGAGTAAAAATACACACCCGAATATTAAAAAGGCAGAAGAAGCATAAGGTCGCTTATCAAAACTACTGTCTTTTTGTGTGTAAATATAATAGGATGTATCATCCATTCGAACTAGATTTCCATAGGATTCATACTTTCCTCTTCTGGACAACTTTTTTGTAGGATTTTTATACATGTATTCCATATCTTCTTTATTCGGTAAGCTATTTTGTTTACCGTAGGAGTGATAGGTCGTACCATCAAAAATACTGACGCTAATCCCATTACTATGCACGTACGAAGTAATTGTCTCATCCCATGCCGTAGCATCTATATTTTTGATTAAAGTACCAATATATTGATTGATAGATACTATCTCGTGCCTTACCCTGGAGTGCATAATTTCGCTATTAAAGCAAAAATATATATAGCTAGCGATTAAAAAACTACCAATAATAGTAATTAAAAAACCACTGATAAGCTTACCATGTATCGACTTTATCATTCTACTTCAACCTTGTATCCAAGCCCTCGTACGGTTACAACCTTAAATCCAGGAATATCTTTAAGGTTTTCCCGTATTCGCTTTATATGTACGTCAACGGTTCGATCATAGCCGTCGTAATCCATCCCCCATATTTTTTCGATGAGTTGTTCTCGACTAAAGATTTGATTTGGGTTTTTAACAAGTTCAAATACTAATTCAAATTGTTTAAGAGGCAAGTGAATAGCTCGACCCTCATACACGATTTCATATTTTTCTCCGTTAAATTCAACATTATGAATTTTAATAATGTTAGATGCATTGATACTGTAGCGTTTCAACACTGCTTTAATCCGTGCCATTAATTCACTAGGATCAAATGGTTTAATAACATAGTCATCGGCGCCTACCGAAAACCCATGTAAAGTATCTTTACTTTCTGCCTTAGCCGTTAACATAATAACCGGAATATCTTTAAAACGTTTCAATTGTTCCACCAATGTAAAACCATCCATAATAGGCATCATTACATCGATAACCCCTAAGTCAATATATTCATTTTCAAAGATCTGCATGGCCTCCTTACCATTACATGCCTCTAAAACCTCATATCCCTCCTTTAATAAATAAAAGCGAATTAGTTCTCGAATATCTCTTTCATCATCTACTACTAATATTCTAGCTTTCATTTTTACACCCCAATTCAACAAAATTATATCATATTTACTGGTAAAAACCTATATAAAAAATGCACTAATAATCCCTATCCATACCACTTTTATCTATGTAGTTTGCCTTTAATTTGCATAGATTGCTAATTGTCTCATTACAATATCTCTAGATTTTTCTATTACGGCTAAATCAATCTAATAACTCTGAAACTTAGTCCTAATTAGACTATTTAGCCCAAGTTAAAAAGACTATAATGTCTACTATAGTCTCCTTCGATGATTACAATCTTATATAATTATTCTTAGCCCATGACAATAGTTCTTAAATTGATTGTATTATCTGCAACATGTTTATATAATTTTTCATCTACCACCCGGATAATATCCATATCATCATCACGTATTGTTCTTTTTGCGTATACAAACATCTCTGCATTTTTATACCCTTTTGCATTTGATATATTTTTTATTTTTGTTTTCGTTCGGGCATATAATACCTTATTTGGCATGATTGGAAATATTACTTCATTATAGTATCCACATTGCTCCGATAAAATAATCGATGCATCGGATGTGATAAAGGAGAAACTCTCCGGTGCTGCAGCTATTACTTTATTCCAGTTTTTTAAGGAAAAGAGCTTTCTATATTCATCTACCATTTTCATTGTATACGACCAAAAATCATTATCTTTAATAGTATCTATCGGATCACCTGCGTAGGCCTTAGAACACTGCTTCAATGGATTAATCATTATATTTTGGACCTCATTAGGGCCACTGATCCATCCCATATATCTTTTATAACCAAAAGAAGTTTGAAACAGTTCAATCATGACAAACCGCATAATAACCTTCCACTCACTGTCGGTTAATTCCCCCTTCTTTTTTAACCTTGTGACAATACGTGAAAGCGGCTGTTTCATTTCTCTATATAGCCACTTTTGAAATCTTTTCTTCTCATTTTTCGTTAGACTAAAATATAAATCCTTAATAAAATCAATCGATTTAGACCCTACTGGAGCCCATGAACAGTAATGTTTACTCGTTACTAGTTTTTCATGGACATGTATATTCCCCTCATGATCTGCCCATTCTTTTAAACATTCTTGCACAATATAATGATTTTCCCTTATTTCTTGTCTTTTCTTCCCTTTTTCCATTTCTTTTCCCTTTTAATTCCCTTCTACTTTCGTTCCTCTTTCTATGTCTTATATATTGCCTCTATTGGCGAAACATCTTTATGAATTATTAGAAATCTGTTTATTATCATTACTACTATTTCACCACTCCTTTTTATGAAAAAAAGACTATAATATTACTATAGTCTTACTTTAAACGATTTCATAGTTCATATATATAATCTAACATAATACATAATATTTGTCTATTGGATAAAATACAATTTTACATTATTTTTAAAAATCACATAAAGGATTTATTTAATCACCACTATAATTATTGTATATATGCAATAATTTACTCACTATTCGCCACTTGTTTTAAGTCTTCTAGTAGTGATTCTAGCTCCTTTTTAGATGTAAGTGTTGCTCCACTTGCTTGTGCGTGACCTCCCCCACGATATTTTTGTGCAATATGATGAATATCTTTCTTTTTACTACGTATGCTCACTCGCCAATTATGATCCTCTATATTTTCGGTAATCGCCATCCAAATATCATATTCAGCAATATTCGCAAATATATTAACATAATCAGATCCTCGTTGCCGGGAAATGGCTAGATTTATTAAATCATCATTTGTGAGAATATAATAAGCCACTTTATCAGATGCATGATAGTTATTTAAGATATGTCTTTGAATTTCTAAATCCTTAGCACTGCGTTCATACATCCTTTGATATAGTACATCAATGGCGATTCCCTTAGTCATCAAGAAAGCCGCAATAGTAAAAGTCCTTTCATCCGTTTGGCGATACATAAATCGATTCGTATCAGCTATGATTCCTAGATACAATGCACTTGCCCCAGCTGTACTAATATGCCAGGAGTCTTGCATTTCCATCAATAATTGTCCAATCAATTGGCATGTTGCCCCGGCACTACTATCAACTACTGATAACGTACTAAATTCATCATCGGTCAAATGGTGATCAATCTTAATACTTTCTTTACATCTATAAAAGCTTTCCCCATCAATACGTGGTGCATTAGCAGTGTCTAAAACAATAGCTAAAGCAGGCTCCTCTATTTTTGTAACTATATCGAATGGTACTTCATATAGAGAAACTAAATCCGATACAAACGACCCATCTACATAAATTTTCTTTGATGGGTAAGTATGTCGAAGCGCATCTAATAATCCAAATTGACTACCAAGGGCATCACAATCAGGATTTATGTGCCGGTATATTATAATCGTAGAATATTCTTCTATTTTATTTACTATATTTTCAAACATAATCTTCACCTCTTCTGTTGCATTATACCATATATACCGATTCACTTTCAGATTATCACCTTTTTTAAGCGATTTATAAATCCATAATAAAAAGGATGCAAGGAACACCCTCTTTATTCTTATATACCTAAAATACGAATCGTATCGCGCGCAATCATGACTTCCTCATTCGTTGGAATAATCATCACTTGTACTTTCGATGAAGGCAATGAGATAACTCGGTTATCCCCACTGCGTATTGGATTTTTCTCTTCATCTAAAGAAGCACCTAACGCCTCTGCTATATTTCCAACAATCTTGGTACGTAAATAGGCTGCATTTTCACCCACTCCAGCCGTAAAGACAAGAGCATCTAATCCTCCTAATTCAATAACATAACTACCAATGTATTTACTCACACTCTTAGCGTACATTTTACTTGTTAAAACAGCTCTTTCATCACCTTTATAATATGCATCTTCTACGTCTCTAGAATCCGAAGAAATACCAGAAACACCTAACATACCAGATTTATTATTATAAATATGAAGTACTTCATCGCTTGTTTTATTTAGTTTATTACATAAAAATGGCATAATGGAAGGATCGACATCGCCAGAACGAGTTCCCATCATGACTCCCGCTAACGGTGTAAAGCCCATCGACGTATCGACACAGACACCATCTTTAATAGCTGAAATGCTTGCTCCGTTACCTAAATGACAAACAATAATTTTAGAATGTTCAGGATTACCCAACATTTTAATGGCCTCATTCGCTACATATTTATGACTCGTACCATGGGCTCCATATTTACGAACCTTCAAGTTTTCATAAAATTCTAATGGTAATGGATACATATAATTTTCTTTCGCTATTGTTTGATGATACGCTGTATCAAAAATAAATACATGTTCAACATTTGGTAATACCTTTTGAAAAGCCCGATATCCAATCAAGTTTGCGGGATTATGCAAAGGTGCTAATTCACAAAGTTCCTCTACCTTGTTAATAACATCATCATCCACCTTAACAGAATCATAAAAATACTCACCACCGTGTACAACTCGATGACCAATCGCTTCAATTTCTGATAAAGAATCTACAATTTTATATTGTTCTAATGCTTGTAATAGAATTGAAACGGCTTGACTATGATCTAAAATAGCAAGAGTTTCTTTTTTCTTTTCTTGTCCTACCTGTATTTGAAACTTTGCGTCGGTAAACCCAATTCTTTCAATAATTCCCGATGTAATTACGGTTTCTTCAGGCATCTCAAATAATTGAAACTTTAGTGATGAACTCCCTGCATTAACTGCCATTACCTTTACCATTTTATTACTCCTCCTATTCACACACTCTTATTCTTGCATTGCTTTATTCGCTAATATATTATCAATGTTTCTGAGTATTAAAGCACGACACTGCTCATAATTATAAAATATATTTTTGATTTTATTTCCCATGCACTTTTGCCAGATATAATATGACTCATTATTGACATAAAACATTAATAAACTATCGTTTTCAGTTGAAAACATTTTCCCTATATACGGAAAGGACTCATTGAAACCACTGGCTTTATCGCGAATAACAATTTCCCTCCCGACAATACCAATAAATTCCTTATCTTCCATACTCATACCTACACCCCTTTATCCATACATCATTATTATAACATAAAAATAAAATAGGGACAAAAAGAGTTTTTGTTTTTATGCAAAAAAAAGAAGCTCTGACAAATTTTCTGTCATAACTCCTTTTATTTTATTTACTATTTCTTAAATTGTTGTCCACTTAATTGGTTTTGTCCCATAGCTACTAATCTTTTAGTAATTTCACCACCTACAGAACCATTAGCACGAGAAGTTGTATCCGGTCCTAAATTCACTCCAAATTCATTAGCGATTTCGTATTTCATTTGGTCGATTGCGTTTTGAGCACCAGGTACTACTAATTTATTACTTGATGAGTTGTTGTTCATTTCTTTCACCTCCTGCACTGTTATTTTGTGCAGGTATAGAAAAATTATGCGCTAATTATGAGAAAATTGTAATATTTGAATTTTTTCTAAAAAAACTCTTTTCCTTGTAAATTATCCCGGGAAATAATAATCGTTTCCATCGAAGCGATACATTCTTCTAATAAAGGTTCAAAATCAAATTTTTTTTCATAGGATTGTGCTTTATAACTTTTTGGTTTGGTTACTGGACTTTTGGGAGTAAAGATCGTACAGCAATCTTCATGCGGACGAATTGAAATATCGTACGTCTGAATACGCTGACTAATATCAATAATTTCTAATTTATCTAAACAAGCCACGGGACGTAGTACAGGCATCGTAACGACTTCATTGATCACCTGCATACTAGGCAGGGTTTGCGAAGCCACTTGACCGACACATTCTCCATTAACGATGATTTCACAACCAACTTTTTGCGCTACCCTTTGTGCAATTCGATACATCATCCGGCGCATAATCGTAATTGCATAGCTTTCATCACAATGATCGTAAATTGCCAATTGTAGTTTCGTAAAAGGAATTATATATACAGCTATTTTACTACCGGCATAATTATGTAATTGGGTAGCGATATCCAAAACTTTTTGTTTTGCTTGGACGCTCGTATACGGAGGTGCCGCAAAATGAATACAAGATAGTCCAACACCTCGTTTCATCGTTAAGTATCCCGCAACCGGCGAATCAATACCACCCGATAACATCAATAGAGCTCGTCCACCAATACCTACTGGGTATCCGCCCGCACCCTTTTGTACATTATCCATAACATAGAAGGCATCTTTACGAATTTCTACCGTCACTAAAATGCTAGGGTGTTTCATTGATACTTCAATAGGATGCGTTGCATGTTCAAAAACGTAGCTAGCAATCTCCCGATTGATCGTATCCGAAACCTTTGGATAACTCTTATCACTACGCTTTGTTTTTATCTTAAAACTTTTAGCTAGTGAATTATTAACTAATGTACTAATAATCTCACTTACTTTTAATAAATCCTTTTCTACCTTATAGGCTACAGAAAAGGAGTAAATTCCGAATATATTTTTAACCTTATCACAAACTTCTTTATGGTCATGCCCATGTAATATAATATACATTCGATCATACTGTAATTCATAGCTTAAGGAAGCATACGCATGTAATACTTCTTTTGTGTTCTTTAATAGTTTTTGCGTAAATAATTTACGATTCTTTCCCTTTGTTGTTAATTCACCAAAGCGAATTAAAATATAGTCTGCTTCCATTGGGCTACCTCATCATCCGTCTTGTTTTTTTATTGTATGCAATATTTCTTGTAAAACTTTAATAAATATATCAATATTTTGTTGGGTTGTCAAAGCCGATAAACTAACCCGTACAGCACTTGCAGCAATGCGATCATCTAAATGTAATGCAGCAATCGAGCGTGAAAGTTTAGCCGATTTTGAGCTGCAAGCACTTCTCGTTGAAATATATATTTCATATGCCTCTAAGGCATGTAAAATCACTTCTGGTGGATATCCCACACAGGCAAAATTTAAGATATACGGTAAACAATATCGTTCATCACTAATAAAGACAATATCTTTGATAGTTGCAAGTTGGCTTCGTAAATATTGATTGATTTGGCTAACCTTAATATAATTCGTTGATAAAGAACTAAGGGCTAGACGCAATGTCTTAGCGAAAATTATATTGGTACAAGCATTTGCGGTACCTGCCCGCAAGCCATATTCCTGTTGACCACCAGTCACTGTGGCAACAATCTGCGTATTTTCCTTCTTATACAATAGCCCACTACCCTTTAAACCATAAATTTTGTGAGCGGAAAAAGTAGCGCAATCCAGTCCAGTTAAATCAACATCGATTTTACCGAGTGCTTGTACCATATCAACATGTAAATGTACCTTATCATATTTTTGTACAATTTCCTTTATTTTAGATACGGGATTAATCACCCCAATTTCATTGTTAACTGCCATAATACTGACTAGAATCGTGTCTCTAGTAATACTATTTTCCAATTGTTCTAAGGAAATATTTCCTTGCGAGTCAACTGGTAAATACGTAACTTTAAAACCAAATACATCTTCTAATTGTCGGCATGTTTCATATACCGACGAATGCTCAATGGTCGTTGTAATAATGTGATTACCACGCCCACGGTACTGAAAAGCAAGTCCCTTAATAGCCATAACATTCGCTTCTGAGCCACTTCCTGTAAAGATTAGCTCGTTTGTTTTAACATGTAACATATCGGCGATTAAGGACCTGGATTTTTCCATTAAATAATTAACTTCTACTCCTTTGTCATATAGTGAATCCGCATTATAAAAATATCTATGTAAAAGATCTACATATCCTTTATAAACTTCATCATGCAAAGGTGTTGTAGCAGCGTAGTCCAGATATATCATATTTTATATTTTCCCTCCATACTACAAGTATATGCATGGAATGACAAAAAAGTATTGACAAACGAATTACTAATTGTCATTAACCAGCCTTTCATATGAGCCTGGTTTAATTTTTTCAATAATATCAACAGCAATGGTTAAAGCTTTTGTATACTCACCATTGCGAAATAATAATTCTGCCTTCGTAAGTTCGGTATTTACCTCTACATAACTAGAACGATAGCGATTGCCATAGACAATGGCTTCTTCTACCATCTGTGCCGTAACCACTAAATTATGAACATTATCATACAACTTATAAATAACATCTCTAGCACCGTCTGCTTGCAGTGTTAGCTCTTTTAAATCAACCGGACGCTCACGCGTAAATTTAACAATAGCAGCAGCTTTGTCATAGGAATCAACAATATAGTCTTTATAAGAATCATTAATCATTGGCAAATGTTTATTTTTGATTTCTGATTTAATTTCAAGTAAAACAATATTAATATTATCCAACTCATCTAACGCTCGCTTTTCTTGTAATAATAAAGAAGAACGCATCTCCGTAAATTCTTGGATAATATCTTCAAAACGAATACATTTTTCTAACAATGCATCAAAACTATGTATCATTTCATGATAGGAAAAATTATGACTATCAATTATTTTTTGCATTTCCTGCATTTCATCTGTAATCTCTTGAAAATCTTGATACACCGCTGTCATATTGGTTGTATAAAAATCCATTTTATAGTTGGCCTTTAATTCATCAATAGAAACAATTGCCTTTTGTAAAGCCATATGTAAACTATCAATATGTTGGAAACATTGTTCCTGTTTTTTCGTAAAGGCTTCTAACGCTTCCTTTTCTCGTGCTAAGTCTTCCGACAAGGAGCGAATGTCTTCGTGTAAAATTTGAATCTTTTCTTCCACTGGATCAAGATGAATATTTTTAATATCCTCGATGGTTTCTTGTAACTCATGTTCAATCTTTTGAAAACGCAGCGAAGCATGAATCACTTCTAAATTAAAGCCAAGTTTTTCCATTTCTGCCATATTAGATTGTAACTCTTTCATTTGTTTAGGAATGTATTTACGAACAATCGATACAAAGTTAGGTAACGCATCCAAGCTCTTACGCAAGGTAGCAATCGCTGTTTCAATCATCGTGCGCTGTTGCTTTACCTCTTGATACTTTTGATCATTCATTAAATCTTCTAGTGTCACAAAGTCAGCTTCTATACTTTTTATAACTGCAGTTACCTGTGGTACAAAGTCTTCAACAGAAAAACGTACGGCTGCATACATATCCTGGGTTTTTCGATATAATTCTTTGATTTTAATAATAGCTAAACGCTGCATATTTT
>CAKVJS010000007.1 GCA_934754755.1 uncultured Erysipelotrichales bacterium | reverse complement strand
TTCATATGCATTCTGAGGTATATTATATCACACATTTAAAGTATGTAAAATAAAAATATGTTAAAATATATGTATCGTATAAAAATACACGTTATTTATTTAATATGTTTATATATTCTTGGATCTTGATGGGTAGCCAATACTAGAACCTCTATTGTTTTTGGATGATACGGCATAAGTAAAGCAATGCAGGCCAACAAGGTATACCCAGAAGTAATAACATCATCCAAGATAACAACCTTTTTATTAGTGATTTGATTGCCATCCCTTATATCTAATACACCATAAACATCTTTACGATCTTTTTGTTTTGTCTGTTTATACTGACTCATTTTATATATACCACAAAACAGTTGCTTTGAAAAGAGGCTAGCTAATTCATAATTCGGATTAAAACCCCGTACCTTGTTATCTTCCTTACTACTTGGTACGATCACAACGATATAACCATGATAGCGATGTTTCAAATCTTGAATAAACATATCCAAGAAAACATATTTTAAAGCAATATCATATAATCCCTTATATTGATATAGCAACTGTCTAAAGTAATCATTGTAGTGAAACAATATATGCAATCGATACTGTTTGATAGTTGTGACTCTATCCAATACCTCAAACTTTTGCATGCAGGACAAACAAAGATGGGTGTCATAAAACAGATGATAGGCACTCACAAATCGATGTACATCCTCTAGACACAATAGGCATTGTCGCTTTGTAAGGTTTGGATACATTTTTTTATTGCCTTTGTTCGATATACCGTAAATAAAATAATATCACCATTGGGAGCACTTATTTTTCTTCCGACCCGTCCACAAATTTGTAACAGCGTTGCCCGATCATAAATAGGGTGCTGTCCATACATAACAAGCACTTGTACATTTTCAATTGTAATACCGCGCTCAAGTATAGTTGTTGTGATAATACAATCAATATCCTGGTTTTTTAACAGGACAATTGTTTCCTGGATATCATCACAGTATGCATGTGCAATGGCTGTGCGTATATGAAAATATGTTAGCCACTTTTGGACCCGCTGTGTATCCTCCCTTCTAGGAACATACACTAACACGGGCTTTGCTTGTTTTATATATCGATACATCCGTTTGATAAGTAAACCTAAAGCAATGCTGTGAGGTACTTTATAGATGTGGGGAATTGGTAAGGGAAAATTATGATAACGAGTATGTAACGAAAGGGTTGCTTCCTCCATGGTCGCTGACATATGAATATAGTTTCCTTTACAACTCCGGCTAACAATTTGCACTAAGGTATCATTGTTATCGTACGGAAAGGCATCTACCTCATCCAAAATTAATAAATCAAACTGTTTTTCAAAGCGATATAGTTGGTGACAGGTACAAAGAATAAACTGTCCGTCTAAAGAAGCATCATGACCGCCATACACAACACTATAGTCTAGGTTTTTAAACTGTATGGTAATCCGCTGCGCTAATTCCTTTACTAATTCCCTTCGTGGAATCGCAAAACATACCCGTGCTCTTTGGTTTAACGCATAGGCAATAACCGCATATAGTATTTCCGTTTTACCAGCACCGCACACTGCCTTTAACTTCGTACTTTGTCCTTGTTGATATCGTTGTACAAGAATGTTTGACATTTCTTCTTGTTGCTTCGTCAATGTATAATCCAAATGATACGAAACGAGTGTACTTCTTTTTCTAACAACTCTCACATCGGTGTTTGTTTGGCGACCAAAGGCAATACATCGGCGACAATACCATGTATCCCCTTTTTGGTAAAAATATTTCTCCTGTGTATTTAAACAACGACTACATTGCATATGAGCACCTCCTACCATAATTCTAACGTATGTAGTATCTTGATAGGATTCTATTTTGTACTCTTTACGTACGAAAAAAGGCGCCTAAACGCCCTGTATATTATTTATTTATTTTACATATCCTTTTTCCAGAGACCGTGTAATCCACAGTATTCATAAACGGTAATTAATTTTTCTCCTTCAGAAAGAATAAACGTTGCTCGTGGAGCCTCTGATGGTTTTAACATCTTACGTTGACTTCCCGTTGTTGTTTCAATTTCAATCCATTCAATATAATGGTTCGCTAACATAGGGTGTTCTACCTCACCGATATCAACTTTTACTGTATTTCCTTCCACCGAAATTACTGGTACGTGTTTCTCTGTAGCAGCATCTGTTGTATTAGCGACTAATTCTTGCATTGGTTTATCACAACAAATAAGTGATTCACCTTTATCAATAACAATATCAATGATTTCTCCACAGCTTTTACATATACAATATTTTTTCATTATCTTTCCTCCTTGCATAGTGATGTTTTCCTTACAATATTAGTATAACACTTTTAGTAAACACTATACAATCAATATGCTTACATCGGTTACATACGAAACTTAGAAAGAAAGCTTAGAAATTATAACTAGCTATTTTATGCCTGTTTTAGTATAATAAGGCTAGGAAAAGGAAGTGAAATTATGGAAAAAATTGCTATTATAGCTGATAGTGGTTGTCAAATACCGATTGGATCCTTAGAAGATAAAGGTGTTTTCGTTGTCCCTTTACAAATTACAATCGGTGATACAACCTATGTTGATCGGATTGACATGGATAGCGTTGCTATGTTTGAAATGATTCGTGATCAAAAATTAATCGCCAAAACATCACAACCTGCCACAGGAATGATTCAGGAGGCTGTACAAAAGATTAAACGTTTAGGCTATAGCCATATTATCGGAGTTACGATTGGATCGGGATTAAGTTCAACGATCAATGGCTTTAAATTAGCCTGTGATCTATGCGATATGCCAGTAACGCTGGTCGATTCAAAGGCATCTGCAATGATTCACTGTTATCTTGTTCAAACCGCTAAAAAATTATCCGATGAAGGAAAAGAACCCCAAGAAATAAAAACGATCTTGGAAAGTCTAGTAGAGTATTCGGATACATTCGTCATGGCACAAGACATGGATCACTTGAAGCGTGGAGGAAGAATAACACCCGCTGTTGCAGCGCTCGCTGGTATGTTGAAAATCACACCTGTTATGCACTTGAATCATGAATTAAACGGGCGTATTGATTCACTGTACAAAGTCCGTACGGCTAAAAAAGCTAATATTCGCATTGTGGAACACATGGTAGAGGATTGTCATGTTAATAATACCGATTATATGTTTGCGATTGAACATGTCTTAGCAGAAGAAATGGCCTTAGAAATGAAAGAATTATTACTACAAAAAATTGGTCCATGTGAGGATATTATTGTTCGTGAACTACCAGCCGTGGTCGGTGTACATTTAGGAACGGGCGGATTAGGATATCAGTACATAAAAAAATATCAAGGATAATAACCTAGCTTATTGCTAGGTTTTTAGGAAAATGGAATGAAATCGATTAAAGATACCGTAAGCTATAGCTGGACAGTTAAGAAATCTACCTTTTTGTGCCACCTTATTCCCTGTGATCAAAGTAGTGATATCAAAAGTATTATCGAGCATTACACAACAAAATACGAAGATGCTACCCATAATTGCATCGCTTATATTGTAAGTTCTCATCAAAAAGCCTTCGATGATGGTGAACCAAGCGGTACCGCAGGACTTCCTATGTTAGATGTACTACAAAAACAAGAAATGAATAATATCATTGCGATCGTTACTCGTTATTTCGGTGGTATTAAATTAGGGGCTGGTGGTCTTGCGAGAGCCTATCGACAAAGTGTTGCCAATGCTTTGCAAGAAGCTACTATTATTGAAAAGCAACTATTTTCTGTATACGATATAACCATACCCTATTCGTATACAAAGAAGTTTGAATACATCTTACAATCACAACAAATTTATTGCCGTAATAAACAATATGACAGTGCTATTACATATACCTGTTATATTGCAGACGCTTCTTTTTTTACTACCGTACAAGAATTAACACGTGGTTCGTATCATAAACTATTTATCGAAGAAGCATTTCATGAAATACAGTAGGAGGAGATAAATATGTGTCCCATTAATGAGCTATATCAAAAACATGTTGCTCTAGCATTACAAGAAAAACAGGATGAAGATCACAATCTATTAAACAAAGATAAAATTCATCAAAAGATATTAGCGTTTCTTTCGGAGGTTGGTAAATTGAGTGAAGAATCCCGTTGTTTTAGTTTTTGGGATTCCTCTCCATCCGATAATCAAGAATTATTATCCTTTTATATCAATGGTTTACAACTTGTATTATCCATCGGTTATGATCTTAAAATTGATTCGATTCATCAGTCCTTACCAATAAACCAAAAGAACGATCTTATATCCCAATTTCTAAAGGTATATGATACCATTCTTTTGATGCAAAAAAGTTATCGGTTTGAAGACTATCAAAAAGTAATTGATGATTATGTTACTCTAGGCTTCTTATTACAGTTTGATATTGATGAAATCATCCAAGCTTATAAAGAAAATGTATAAAAAAACCTCTGTATCACTACAAAGGTTTTTTATTTTATGTACGTAAGCTATGGATTGTTTTGGAGACATTTCCTTGATTAGATTGTAAAATATCTTCGCATTTTTCCTTACTTTCTTTTGTAATTGCCATACATATAGCTAATTTTACATTTCTATTTGACGCTAAGAAGTATTGCTCCGCTTCTTCGATCGTACAATTAGCCGCCTTAGCTATAATCGTATGAGCGCGTTTTACAAGCTTTTCATTGGTTGGTTGGACATCCACCATTAGATTTTGAAAAACTTTCCCATACTTAATCATTAAAGAAGTTGAAATCATATTCAAAATCATTTTTTGTGCCGTACCAGACTTCATTCTAGTACTTCCGGTTACAACTTCTGGGCCACATATTGCTTCTATGTTATGTTTAGCTACCTGTCCAATTGCTGAATTAGTTACACAACTAATCGAACCAGTTAAAGCACCGATTTGATTTGCATATTCTAAACCACCAATAACATAAGGTGTTCTACCGCTGGCAGCCAATCCAATAACGGTATCATTTTTATTTAATTCTATTTTTTGTAAATCCTCTTTCGCTAATTCCATAGAGTCCTCTGCTCCTTCTTTAGCTACTAACAAGGCTTCTACACCACCAGCAATAAGTCCTTGTACTAGGCTATGATCCACACCATACGTTGGCGGACATTCACTGGCATCTAATACTCCAAGGCGTCCACTTGTTCCAGCACCGATGTAAACAAGGCGTCCCCCCTCTTGCATACGCACTGCAATTGCATCAATAAGAGAAGAAATTTGGGGAATAACTTTTTCTACTGCAATCGCAATCTTTTTATCCTCATCATTGATTGTTTGTAATACATCCATGGTATCCATTGTATCAATGTTCATTGAATTTTCATTTTGTTGTTCTGTTTCTAAAACATGTAATTTCATAATCACAGCTCCTTTTCTTACTTAGTATAGCACAAATTAATCGACTTGCAATTAACTTAACCAATCTTTTTAAATAACGTTTCCAACATCCTATTGACTCTATGGAGCCAATCTTTATCTTTCGGTATCACGACCATTATTTTACGTTTAAAATTACGAAATGTAGCATTTTCAAACGCCTGATTAATCGTCTTAAATAAATCATTACCATCTACTCGCTCCGTATACACATGGGAGAAAGTAATTTGCAGGTTATTACTAATATCCTCTGCTAGATCGATCCAAGGCGTATTACATAATATATCAAACTTTCGTTTATCCATTAAGGTTATTACCTCATCTGGCAAACGACCATAGTAATCTTCAAACTCCATTACCAATTTTTCCACTGCTTCCATGGTTTTAGCTGTCTCTAGTTTCTGATATAATTCCAATTTTTCAATATCACTAGATACATAATTTTTAGGAATATAGCCATTCACATTCATATTAACACTAACAATATCCGATTCTTCTTTTGTCTGCACGCCTTTTTTTTGCTTGATTGTATCTTGTAAAATACGCATATACATATCAAATCCAATCGTATCAATAAATCCTGCCTGTTTACCACCAAGAATATCACCCGATCCACGGATCGATAAATCACGCATTGCAATTTTATAGCCACTACCTAGCTGCGCAAACTCTTTGATAGCTTGTAATCGCTTGGCTGCCTCCGCCGGCATTTCCTTTTTAGCATTATATAATAAATACGCATAGGAAGATCGATTGCCGCGACCAACACGCCCCTTAATTTGATATAACTGACTAAGACCAAAACGATCCGCATTTTCTACAATAATTGTATTTGCATTAGGAATATCAATACCAGTTTCAATAATTGTCGTACAGACAAGTAGATTAAACTCTTGGTTCATGAAACGCAGCATTACATCTTCCAATTCCTCTTTTGACATCTTGCCATGTCCAACTGCTATTTTTGCCTGTGGGATCTGCAAGGAAAGACGATAAGCAACCGTATTAATTTCCTGCGTCCGATTATATAAGTAAAATACTTGACCACCTCGTGCTATTTCTTTTTCAATGATCTGTTTAATTAACAATTCATTTTTTTCAATGACATACGTCTGTACCGGGAGGCGATTTTTGGGTGGTGTTTCAATTTGCGATAATCCGCGTATACCCATTAAAGACATTTGTAGTGTCCGAGGAATCGGGGTAGCACTAAGAGTTAGAACATCAATTGTTTTTCGATACTCTTTAATCTTCTCCTTCTGGCTAACACCAAAACGTTGCTCCTCATCTACGCAAAGCAACCCGATATCACTAAAACGTACATCCTTAGAAAGAATTCGGTGGGTACCTACTAAAATGTCTATTTTTTTATCTGCTACATCTTGTAAGATTTCCCTTTTCACCTTCAAAGAAGTAAAACGATTTAATAAAGCAACACGAACGGGAAATCCCTTAAAGCGTTCCTCCATGGTACGAAAATGTTGCATAGAAAGAATGGTGGTAGGACATAGAAAGGCTACTTGTTTATTGCCTAAGACTGCTTTAAAAGCAGCCCGCAGGGCAACCTCGGTTTTACCAAAACCAACATCACCACATAAAAGGCGATCCATGGGTTGTGGTTTTTCCATATCTTTTTTTATTTCATCGATTGATTTTTGTTGGTCGGTCGTTAACTCATAACCAAAAGCGTCATCAAATTGTTGTTGTAGCTCTGTATCTGGCGGAAAGGCAAATCCTTTATTTTGCATTCTACTCGCATATATATCAATAAGCTTATCCGCAATATCATTAATTTTAGATTGTATTTTTTGTTTTGTTTTAATCCACTGGCTGCTTCCTAATTTATGTACCTTCGGTGGCTTATCCGATGCAGAAGCATACTTTCGAATCAATTTAAACTGCTCTACGGGAATATATAATACATCATCTCCGGCATATCCAACATATAAATAATCCTTTTGGCAGCCATTAACCTGCAATGTCTTAATCCCCAGGTATTGGCCAATTCCATGACTATCATGCACAATATAATCCCCTATATGGAGTTCCTGATAATCGCGTAATACTTTCGCATCTTTGAATTTAAGGTACTTAATTCGCTGTGGTCTTTTATTTTCAAACAATTCCTTTTCAGTAATAATGACTATTTTTTCATCTACTAATTCTGTCCCGCCGCTAAGATTACCAACATATATATTAATCCCCTTATAGATTTGATTGGTAGTTCCAATCAAGGTAAACGCTAATCCATGACGTTCCAATACATCAATCATTAATTGCATTTGATGGCCATCATGTAAACACATAATAATATCACAAGTATTCATATATTCTTGCATTTGTTGGCTCAACAATACCTCGTTTTCCTTATGTAATAGAAGCGGACGAGCGTGGAAAATACAATCCGTATCTTTCGATGCAAAGTGTTTAATCGTCGTGCTCTTTGTAGGTAAAATTGTCTCTAATGGATAATATAGAGGTAAGCCATGTAACAATTTACCCATAGTTTCCAGTTCCTGTATGTAACGATCGCTCTCCTGGATATATCTATAATACTCATTATATATATCCTCTCGATAACAAACGATGACCTGACTGTCTTCCATATAATCCATTATACTGCTACGCCCAGAAAACATCCCCATATAACGGTACATATAATAACTGGTATCATGTTCCTGTAAATGCAAAATATCTTCTTGTAACTTAGCCTGCAACGTTGCTTGATATAGCGGATCAATCGTTTGTTTATCATAAATATGCTGCAACTCTTGCTGCAAAGCAGGAACTTCTGTATCCTCATATAAAATATCACTCGCGGGAATGATTGTTACTTCCTTAATATGGTCAATGGTCTTTTGACTGGCGGGATCATATAGTCTAAGATCTTCTATTTCATCATCGAAAAATTCAATTCGAATCGGATATTCATATTGTGCTGTATAAATATCAATGATCCCTCCCCTTTTTGAAAAGTAAAAAGGTGTATCAACCCGGCTTGTATTTTGATACCCAGCGCGAATTGCATACTCTTGCAGGGCATAGATATCCATATGCATTCCTATTTCTATCTCTAGACAATATTGCTTAAATACCGCAGGACTAGGGATGTAACGAACGAGCGCATGACTATGCGTAATTAAAACATGGACGTCTGGTTTAGTAAGATGATACATCGAAAACATCCTCTCACTCACCAATTCCGGTGAACTCGCAAGTGCTTCGATGCGCATGGATTCATCAACACAAAAAAGCAAACAAGCATTCGGTGCTAATAATGGTTGCATTTGTTCGTATAAACGATTTGCTTCCTCTTGATTTTTTTTTATGATAATCATATTTCGAGGTAACGATAAAAAAGCACTCGCATACAAAAGTGCTTCGTTTTGATCGACTACAATGTCTGTCTTGCCCTCATTCAATGCCTGCAGGGCAGGATTGTCTTTTAATAAACGTACTATCTTTTCCATCCTACACCTCAATTAAAGTGATTCATAGCTGCAGTAAAATTCTTTTTGACACATAGTAAACTAGCTTCGCTAGCGTTAACAATGCCCTTAGCGATGTCTGCCTGTTGTTCCTTCGTAAAAGTTTGTAATACATAGGTAACAATAGGAATACATCCTGGTCTTTCAATTCCAATCCGAATTCGTTTAAAAGCATTGGTACCTACATGCTGAATGATACTTTTAATACCATTATGCCCGCCTGCACTTCCTTCTGTGCGTAATCGTAACTTACCGATAGGTAAATCAAGATCATCATAAATAACGATAACATCTTCAATATCTATTTTAAAATAATCCATACAAGCCCGCACCGACTCACCGGATGCATTCATATAGGTTTGTGGTTTTAATAATAGGATATCTTGACCAGCATACTTTGTTTTAGCAATCAACCCTTTGCATTTGCTTTGGGTTATCGAAATAGACAAAGACTGTGCAATATGATCGAGTGTCATAAAGCCACAATTATGTCTTGTGTTCTCATATTCTTTTCCTGGATTACCAAGTCCTACTAACAACTTCATATAGTTATTTTACCTACCTTATTTACTGTATCTTTAATCATACCATCTTTCCTTAGACAATTTCAACTATTTTATTTCCCGTATAAAAAAAGAAACCCTACGGTCTCCTTATTTCGCTAAGGCTTTCTTAGCTGTATCAACTATTTTAGTAAATCCTTTAGGATCCATGATTGCTACTTCAGAAAGCATTTTACGATTGATTTCAACGTTCGCTAACTTTAATCCATGCATTAACTTTGAGTATGAAATATCATTGACTCTAGCAGCTGCATTAATCCGTGCAATCCATAATTTACGCATATCTCTTTTTACTTGACGACGGTCTCTATAGGCATATGCATAGGAATGCATTACTTGTTCATTCGCTGTTTTATATAAAGTATGTTTAGAACCAAAATACCCCTTCGCTAATTTTAAAACTTTTTTTCTTCTATGTCTTGTGGTATATCCACCTTTTACTCTTGCCATCTTTATTTCCTCCTATTATACTACTTAGCTAATCTTGATTTGATCCTTTTATAATCAGATGCACTAACAACTGTTGCTTTAGCTAAATGCTTCTTTTGTTTATGCGATTTGTTAGCAGCCATATGTGAGACATAAGCGTGTCCGCGCTTTAATTTTCCACTACCTGTTCTCTTAATCCGTTTTTTTAGACCACTATGTGATTTCATTTTTGGCATTTTTGTTTCCTCCTAATTATTTCTTTTTTGGTGCTAATATTGCAGTTAACGTACGACCTTCCATTTTCGCTGGTTTTTCAACGACACAAAATTCTTCACATTCTGCAATAAAATTATTTAATATCTTTTCTCCCAGATCAATATGAGCCAATTGTCTTCCTCTAAAGCGAATAGCGATTTTAACTTTATCTCCAGCCTCTAACCATTTTAAAGTTCTTTTCAGTTTAACATCTTTATCATGGGTATCAATAGTGACCGATAATTGTGTTTCCTTTAACGAGACGATCTTTGAATTTCGCTTCATCTCTTTTGCTTTCTTTTGTTGTTCAAAGCGATATTTCCCATAATCCATAATACGACAAACCGGTGGTTTACCATTGGGTGCTACACAAACTAAATCCAAATTTTGATCGTATGCGATCTTAATCGCATCATATTTAGATTTTATACCCAACTGATCCCCATTTTGATCAATTACTAATACTTCCTTAAATCGAATTTTCTCATTTACTGGATCTTCTTGTCTATTCGGTTTTTGATTTGAAAATTTGCTAATAAAAGCCACCTCCATATATTTTTTAGTAGTAAAACAAAAAGTGAATACGATTTGAGTACCCACCATTGACAATAAGAAGTTATCTTAGCGACATTTACCCATTGATATTTTCAATCAGGCGAGAAGTAGGCACTTCTGCTTTCCACTATTTTTTTTATTTACCATAACATCATAACACACACTATCATACAAGTCAAACACTAACGTCACCCTTCGTATTCTATTTTATCCATCGGTATATAGGGATGAAATTCTTTGGGTATAGGGGCTCTAAATTCTTTGATCACTCCCGTATCAGGCTCTTTTAATGCCAATACATGTGCATGTAAGCCAAGTCTACCAATGGGATTACTGTGCCCATTATATTTAGGATCGTGTACTATACTATGCCCAATATAGTCCATATGTGCTCGTATTTGATTTCTTCTACCGGTCGAAATAAATATTTCAAGGCCAGAATAGTTATTCTTTTGCAACAATACCCGATATTTTGTGATCGCTTTAACGCCACCCTTTTTACTAACATATACTTGATGGGTACTCGTTTGTTGCAAGAAGGTCTCAATCGTACCTTTTTTACGTGCTAGATACCCCTCTACAATCGCAATATATCCTCTTTTAAAAACTAAATCATTCCAAGCATTTTGCAAAGCATGCTTATATTTTTCACTTTTAGAAAAAAGCAATACCCCTGATGTATCACGATCGAGCCGGTGCACAATGAAAATTTTAGCACCTCGTTCTTTTTGACGGACATATTCGCGTACCATATGATACGCTGTTTTTTCTTTTTCTTGACCATCGGACATACTAAGTAATCCCGATGGCTTATTAATGACAATATATCTCGCATCCTCATAAAGAATATCTAGCTTGTTATGCATTGGATTATGTTTTGAAATCGTAATACTATCTCCCGCACATAATCGATGATTAAATTGTTGCACCGGTGCTTGGTTAATTTGTACAAGACTATGTGCAAGGAATTTTTTCGCCTGTTTGCGGGGATATTTTGTCACTAAAAATTCCAACAGAGTAGTGTCCTCTGTAACAGTAAACTGCTTCACAGAATGCCTCCTACCTATCGTATAATACGATGTGTGTTATATAGTAATAGGACATTAATTAATGTATAAACAATAATTACCGACCATAACGGAAGGATAAATAAGCTTGCTAATAAATCTAATACTATGGTCGTTACAATGCCAACAATCATATTACCAATTACAATATGACGCTGACGACTAGAAATTGTAAAAGTATCAATGATGGTATTATAGTCTGAGTTAGTTACCATAATATCACTATTTTCAACTACCTTATAATCGTGTAAACCCCCACGAGTAATTGCTACATTGGACTTTTGCAGTAAGGATACATCTTTAAAGCTATCCCCAATGTAAGCAACCGGATTACGCATAGTTTCTTGATCCATAATTTTTTCCTTTTCAGCAGTAGAAAGATCGTTATAGATATCATACTGCTCATTTTCAAGGGCTACTGGACCATCGTTAAATATGATTAATTTACGGTGTAAATTTTTTAATTTGGAAAACAACTCCAGTTCTTCCTCATTTACTTCTACCCCATCAAAACGGTCATAAATAATGGTTTTACAGGCATATAGATCACCTAGGCCACTATTTTCTTTAATAATAATACCTTTTGTAAAGGCACTCGCCACTCCGGCTAATATAGCATACGAAACAAAATGTTGATAAGAGGATGCACCCGCAAGTATCATTAATATGGCAGCCAAATATAGATACTGTGAGTACAATGAGAAATTAATTATTGGTAATAGAACCCCACAGACAACAGCTACTACTAATAAAATAACACTAATACTTTTTGAAATATATTCCGTTACCTTTTGAGTCCTAGATTTGGTTTCTGGTGACAAAGCAGCAATGTCAATGATTTTTGATAAGGCACTTCTTTGATAGCCATAATGAACACGAACCTTGATATCATTTTGTATATTTACACTTCCACTCTGAACCTCTTGTCCAGATTGAATGTTTTGCGGTATTTTAGACCCATTTACACTGTATGTATCCAATGTACTTTTACCAGCAATCACGGTTCCCCCTAAAGAAACTGTCTCACCAGCAGGAACAATCAATATATCACCAATATCAAAATCATCAAGAGGACTCATAAAGATCTCGCCATTGACTTCTTTACGACCTATTTGTGGTGGATCAATACGTTGGTTAATTCGGTTCATAGCATACGTAGATAGTTTCGATAATAGAAACTCTCCCATTCGATACAAACACGCACTTATAAAACTTTCTAGATACGATCCATGCACCCAAGCAAGTACACTCGCAAACACAATAGCCGTATTCGCATTAAAGTATTTTTTTTGCGCGTACTCCCGTCGCATTGTTTTTATCATTGGCTCGCATATAACAGCCAAGGCAAGTAGCCATCCTATTTTAGTAATCCAAGGCGATCGATCCCGCGAAACGAGTCCCAAGGCAAAGGCAATAACCAAAATACTAATACGCAAATAATTTTTAAGGTATTTATCTGCGAAGATCGTATGTGATTTAAATGGTTTTTTCCACAACTCTACAGTGATTGCCGGATTAATCTTTTCTACAATACGTTGCAATCGTACTAAAACTTTTTTATCTGCGGTACGTAGTTGTAACAACTTATTTTGAAAATCAACATGCACATTCTCATACATCGTATAGCGTGATAATACTTCCTCAATGGCCTGCGCATCTTTGGCGGCATCTAAATTGGTAAATAAAAAAAATAAATTCTGTTTTTGCGCATTAAAATCATATTTACGGTTTTCTTTATTGACTCTCTCGCGTAAAATGAGATTCTTATTAATCCGAAGAAGAATCCCTTCGATATTATCTGGTTGTTCACAGGTGAAAGAAATCATATCCTTACCAATCTTAATTCGCGATACTTCCTCTAAACTATTGATTGCTTGCGAAAGTTCATTCACCTGCTTTTCATCATCAATATTATTAATATAAAAATTATGTTTCATCCTATCCCCCCTCAATACCGTAGCCATGTAACATTAATTGTGGATACAAAATGTTAAATTCCTCTTGGCTAATAGCTCTTGGATACGTCATTAATAAAAAGGTACAGGTTGGGCGAAGTCCATTTTCTGGAACCTCATAATGGTGCTCATTTAGAATAAAATTTTGGCGTTGGTAAAAAGCAATTCGTCTCTTTGCGATAGGGGTATCTGGCAGTTCCACCTCTAGGACAATGGGACGATCCATAAGGGAGATAAAATGTTGTAAGATTTTTTCTCCCAGTCTCTTACCTTGATGTTGATTTACAATTACTAAATAATCAATAAAGGCATACGCATCTAGCAAGACATAACATAATGCACCAATAATAGTCCCCTCTTCCTTTTGGACAATTACATTAATTTTGCCTTGAATAATAGCCTGCTTCATGTAATTATATTCTTTTTGTTCTTTTTCTGGAAAATGTTCCTGTAAGATTTTATATAATGCATCGAAATCATCGATTGTTAGTTTTTGATATGTCATTGTTTATACCCGTCCTTTTATTGATAATTACAAAATGTTGTGTAAATTCTATTTCTGTGCAAGATAAATCGAATTCCTCCCCATATATCTTATAATGTATGGGAAGATCTCCCCGATCCCGAATAATACACCGGTACACCTGCCCTTTAACAAATAAGTTACGATGCAATCCTGCAATAACAATCTCCATCGATTGTATGCACCGACACACCCTCCGTTTTCCTGTATTTGCAATACCAACCACCTCCCAAAAAGCTGAAATTAACTCTCACTAAATTCCATAAATGTAGCATTACTATTCTTTTCACTGGCCCAACGAATACCCCATTCATTGGTAAACAAAAGAATGGGTTGCCCTTTTAAATCCTGTACTACCTTGGTATCAGAAGATAGATTTAAAGAAGGAATCGTTGCATCACCTTTTAACCAGCGAACATATTGATATGGTAATGGCGTCTTAATAATATCCACACCATATTCATGCTCTAATCTATATTCCAGTACCGAAAATTGTAAAACCCCGACTACTCCAACAATAATTTCTTCCATACCGCCGCCTAACTCGGTAAAGATCTGGATAGCACCTTCTTTTGCGATCTGTTCAATACCTTTGACAAACTGCTTGCGTTTCATTGTATCTTTATTTCGAACTAAAGCGAAATGTTCTGGCGCAAAGGTTGGTATTCCCGCAAAGGCAAATCGTTTTTTACCCGTGGTAATCGTATCTCCGATGGAAAATATACCAGGATCAAAAACACCAATAATATCTCCCGCAAAAGCTTCATCGACTTCTTCCCGTTGAGAAGCTAAAAGTTGTTTTGACTGGTTTAATTTAATCTTTCTTTTCCCTTGATAATGGTAAACCTCCATACCTTTTTTAAACGTACCGGAACAGATCCGCATGAACGCCATACGATCTCGGTGCGCTTTATTCATGTTCGCCTGTATTTTAAATACAAAGGCACTAAAATCCTCACTACAAGGATCAATACAGATATCATTGGTTACACGCGGTAAAGGAGGTGTCGTCATGGCTAGGAAATGTTTTAAAAAGGGTCCTAATCCAAAATTAGTTAAAGCCGAGCCGAAACAAACGGGAGATAGCTTCCCTTGATGAATACGGTCTATATCATACTGGCTACCTGCCATATCTAATAACTCAATGTCTTCTATCAGCGTATGGTACAAATCAGTACCTAAAATATCTTTGATAGCAGGATCATCCATGGTGATCTCTCTTTCTTCGACTTCTTTTTTTCCACCGTCTACAGCTATGCATTGCAATATTTTGTTTGACGAACGTTCGTATACACCTTTAAACTCTTTTCCAGCCCCAATGGGCCAATTGATCGCACATGTTTCTATCCCTAATTCCTTTTCTATTTCCTCCAACAAAGCATAAGGATCCTTCGTTTCGCGATCCATTTTATTGATGAATGTAAAAATTGGGATATGACGCATTGTACAAACCTTAAATAATTTACGAGTTTGGGCTTCTACCCCTTTGGCTGCATCGATAACCATGACAGCACAATCAGCTGCCATTAGTGTTCGATACGTATCTTCGGAAAAGTCCTGGTGTCCTGGTGTATCTAATATATTTATACAGTATCCTTGATAGTGAAATTGTAAAACAGAGGAAGTTACCGATATTCCCCTTTGTTTTTCAATATCCATCCAGTCGCTTGTTGCGTGACGGCTGTTCTTCTTACCCTTTACGCTACCAGCTAACTGAATCGCCCCACCATATAATAAAAACTTTTCCGTTAAGGTTGTTTTTCCTGCATCGGGGTGGGATATAATCGCAAATGTTCTTCTTTTTAATACTTCTTCTTGCAATGCGCTCATATAAATCTCCTTACTACTTTTATGAGTAACTTATACCATAAAATAGACAAAAAGGCAATCTACTCTATTATTTGTCCGAAAAGACAAAAAGAACATTATGATAACTAGAAATATCATTTTTATTAGGTCTCTTATACCTATATTTTGTTATACTAAGAATAATAAAAAAAAAAGGGGGGGATATCTTGTCCATCATATTTAATCATTTACAAAACAGTGGAGAATGGATTTTGCGCATTTGTATTGCGGCTTTATGTGGTGCTGGTATCGGCTATGAAAGGAAAAATCGTAACAAGGAAGCTGGCATTCGCACACACGCTATTGTTGCCATAGGATCTGCGCTCATTATGATCGTTTCCAAGTATGGATTTTATGATACAAACTCTTTTGATGCTTCCCGTATCGCTGCCCAGACTGTCAGTGGTATTGGATTTTTAGGGGCTGGTATTATTTTCGTAAAAAACGGTACGGTGTCCGGCCTGACAACAGCCGCTGGAATATGGGCTACAGCTGGCGTTGGTATGTGTATTGGTTCGGGATTATATACAATTGGTATCATTACAGCCACGCTAATATTAGGATTACAACTGATCTTCCATGGTCGCCTTCTTAGTCAATTTACGAATCAAAGTCAATTGTTAGCATTAGAAATCATTCCCCATACTATGGCGATAACAGAAATACAACAACTACTACAGAAATTTGGCATCGATATTCATATGATAAAAGTAGACTCTACTGATCAAGAACTTCTTTTAATCGATATAGAATGTAGCATTACGAATAGTCATACACAAAGACAATTAATAGATGCAATGATGCAAAAGTCCTATGTTAAATCTTTTCATATTAGATAATAAAAAAGTGAGTCCTATCAAGGATTTCACTTTTTAAGTTTATCTTCTTAACCCTAAAC
>CAKVJS010000006.1 GCA_934754755.1 uncultured Erysipelotrichales bacterium | reverse complement strand
ATATATATTATGTTTAATGATCAGGCCAATAAATATGTAATCTTGCCTTTTATTATTAATATAGCAGTACATTACATACTTATGCCATGGCTTATATTTTAGAAAGGATGCAGATATTGCAATAGGGAAATACTATGGATACATTGAAAATAACCGGGTTATGCAAACAATTTAAAAATAAAAAGGTAATTGAAAACTTACATTTGGATGTTTCAAAGGGAGACTTAATATTAATACAAGGTGAGAATGGTTGTGGTAAATCAACACTACTAAAAATCATCGCCAAATTATCAAAACCGGATGCAGGAGAAATTCATTATTCAGATCATATTAAAATAGGCGCCTTGATTGAAAACCCAAATTTCATAGAGAATGAATCCGCCTTATATAATATGAAGTTTTTAATCGAACTAACGTCTGTTTTTGATAGTTCTAAGCTACAGCTTTATTTTGAGCGCTTTAAATTGCATATAGATGATACAACACCAGTTAAGAAGTATAGCGTCGGTATGCGCCAGAAATTAGGGATTATCCAAGCTATTATGGAGGATCAGAACTTTATCTTATTCGATGAACCAACAAGGGGATTAGATAAGGCAAGCATGCAAGTATTTAATGATCTAATTCATAGTTTACAAAAGCAAGAAAAAACCTGTATTATTTGCGCTCATGATGGGGTCAGTGGCATTCAGTTTAATCGATTTATGCAAATGGAGAATGGTGCTCTCTTAGAAAACTAAATCCTCTATTGTAAGGGGATTTTTTTATGCAAACAAAAACAGGCGCATGCACCTGTTTGTTGGTTATATTATTTTTTGTAACCATTCGTTTTCTGCTTCGGTTAAATAAGGAGCTAGGGTGGTAGCTACAAGTTGATGATAGGCATTTAGTTGATCGACTTCTTCATCGGTTAACATCGTATAATCGATAGCGTCTTTATCAATCGGACACATCGTAAGAGGTTGGAAAGATAAGAATTGTCCATATTCGTTTTTTTCATCCAATACGCATAGTAATTCATTTTCTAAACGAATTCCATGCTTTCCTTCTTTATATACACCTGGTTCATCGGTTGTAACCATACCTGGCATTTGGTTGCTGATGGGGCGTGCATTCGGGCGATTGACGGGCCGAAAACCATTTGGCCCTTCGTGTACATTTAGAAAATGTCCAACGCCGTGTCCTGTTCCACAACGATAATCTAAATGGTATTGGTATGCCATGCCACGGGCTAATTGATCTAGGGTTACACCGTTGGTTCCTTCTAAGAATATCGCATTTTGTAATCGTAGAAAGGCTCTTAGGGTGATCGTAAAATCACGGCTTTCTTCTTCACTGATTGGCCCTAACGCAAAGGTTCTAGTAATATCCGTTGTTCCATCCAAATATTGGCCACCGGAATCAATTAGTAGTAATCCTTCTGGTTGTAATTTCTTATGGTTTTCTGGCGTAGCTTGATAATGCATTTGGGCTGCATTTTCCTTATAGGCACAAATGGTTTCAAAACTTAAATCATAGAATAGTGGCTGCTCTTCGCGCAGTTTTTGTAATACATTGGCGACAGATACTTCATCCATTGGTATTTTAGTAATATTATTTTTTAACCAATACATGAATTTTGTGACAGCTACACCATCCTTGATATGTGCTTGGATGGTATTTTCAATTTCGATGTCATTTTTAATAGCTTTGAATTGTTGACTTGGATTGTAGCGATCGATGATTGGGGCATGAATCGATTGATAGATAGTGTAATTGACAGTTTGACTATCCAACATAACCGTATCACTTATTTGTTTTATATCTTCATATATCTGGCTGTATTCTTTAATAGTTATGCCATCCTGTTTTAATACAGTAATATCTGACGCATTGAATGTACCATTTTGGACATACAAGTATGCCTGATCTGGAGTAATCATCGCATAGGCTAAGACAACGGGATTACAATGCACATCTTTTCCACGGATATTAAATAGCCAAGCAATATCATCTAGGGTTGTAATAATATGGTATTTACTATTTTCCATTTTTTCTCGTACACGTGCTATCTTGGAAGTTCTAGATTCACCGCAATACTTTAGATCATATAGGAATCCGGGTTCGCAACTGAGCGTTGGACGATCCACCCATAAAGATGAAATATAATCGCATAAATGGACATGAATGGGTAAGGATAGGAGGGAAAGGACTTCTTTTGCAGCCAGTAAACGACCATCAAATCCAATGGTAATAGATTGTTGTAATGGATCGATTTGTTTTTCAATATATTCTTTAGTAGTAGGGACACCGGGCAATCCCATTTTCATAACTTTAATACTTGTATTATATACTTGTTTATCTGCTTGAATAAAGTATCTTCCATCTACCCATAAGCAGGCTTCTTCTTGGGTAACAATTAATGTTCCCACAGATCCAGTAAAACCAGTCATAAAAGCACGGGCTTTAAAATAGTCCCCAACGTATTCACTATGATGGTAATCAGCAGTCGGAATGATATACGCTTGAACGTCATCCTTTTTCATCATTTCTCGTAGTAATTGTAAATTTTTCTCTATCATATATTAATCCTCCTACTACCACCATATCATTAAAATATAGGGAATTCAAATATTTTAAATAGTTCCTAAGAAAGGTGTAAGAAATTCGTTGAAATAGGGAATACTAGAGTACAAACAGTTAGATAAAAGACAAAAAAGGTATATTTGTCGATTATTTTTGACATTCGAAAAAACTGTATTTAAAAATCGTAAAAAAGTTTATTCGTTTAATTGCAATTTGTATATTTCGGAGTATACTAATGCGATGAGGAAGGAGTGAATACCGATGCAAGAGATGATACAAGAATTGGTAGATGTTGATTTATCTTGTAGTAAACGTGTGGAAGAAGCCAAACAAAAGAAATTCAACATACAAAAAAATCTCAATAAACAGCGTGAGATTATCCATCAATCTTTTCTAGAAGAACAACGTCAAAAAGTAGAAGAATACCGACGTGAAATAGAAGCAAAGGGTGCTAGGGAAGAAGAAATACAAAAAGAAGTCTTCGCAAAAAAAAGACAAGAGCTGGACACGATTTACCAACAAAATAAAGACAAGTGGGTAAACAGTATTGTAGAAAGATGTTTACAGTAAGAGGTGATATAAATGTCTGCTAATGCACTATGTATTAAAGCACAGGCAATCTACGGTAATCGGATACTTCCTGAGGAATATGAACAGCTTTGTCGAAAACAGAGCGTCGCTGATATTGCTTCCTATTTACAAAGTCAGCCACATTATCAAGAAATTTTTACCGATATTGCAATCAATGGAATTAATCGACAACAAATAGAAGATTTAATTGATAAATGTTACTTTATTCAGTGTGGAAAACTAATCCGTTTTGCCCCAAAGAAACAGCAACCCTTTTATGTACAACAAATTATGTATCTAGAGATGGAAATATTAGTCAATAAAGTAATTCAATTGACCAACCATCCCCACGACGCATTCGCTATTTCCGTTACGGACTATATCGCTCAAAAAATGAGCTTTGATGTGTACGGATTAATTCCCATTACAACCTATGAGGGATTACAACACTATGTGCAAGGAACTAAATATGAAGCTGTTTTTTCGGCCTTTGATTTTACTTCTAATTTTAATATTAATGACTTAGAACAACAATTGACCGAACTAATTATAGATTCATCGATTCGAACAATTAAACAATGCTTTACTGGTTCGCAACAGGAACAATTAATTGATATCTTGAAAACATCGATTGAACTAAAAAATATTACTAGAATATATCGTCAAAAAAAATATTTTAAATCAACACCAGAACAAAGAAGTATGCATGTAAAGTACAAACGAAAATCTAATCTTTTATTGGAAGAGTTACAACGCGCTAAAGATATGAATGAGTTCTTACAAATCCTAACCGAATCTCGATATCATTTACAAGCCCAAGAGGATGGCGATTCCATCTTTATTGAACATGAGATCGCTAAAATCAACGTCCAAATGGCCAAAAAAGAATTGCGTTTTTCGAAAGATGCAGCGGTTGTCTTCTTAGCGTTTTGTACATTACAAAGCATTGAAATTCTGAATTTAAAACATATTATTGAGGGCATTCATTATAATCAGAGTGCCGATCGAATGGAAGAGATGTTGATTTATGTGTAAGGAGGAAACAACATGGCAGTCATAACCACACATTTATTTAATATTTCTTTTGCCCGAGATGATTTAATCCAGGTCTTAGATAAGATCGATCATTTATCGGATCATTTATATCCGCAAGAAGCGCATAAAATTGCTTCCCAGGTAAAAGGTGTATCGGTATTGGATACTACCAATCCATACGAGGAGATTTTAGAAGACCTATATAAAATATATAATATTTTAGGTATGGAAGTGCCACAAGATAAAGGAACCAATTTAGATATCGAGATCGATGATGTTAAAAAACTAATTGCGGATATATATCGAGAGTTAAATCAAATTGAGGAAATAAAGAAAAATTTAGAAACAGAACGTAATGATAACCTACAAATCCTATCCGCTATTGAAAAGGCCCGTGCGGCGAATATCAATATTGATGAGATTAATGCTTGTCGTTATATGACGTATCGTCTTGGTCGAGTGCATAAAGATCAGATCGAAAAAATTGCCTATTACAATGAATATCCTTTTATCTATCAAAAGATATATACGGGAGAAGACTATGTTTGGGTTATGTATGCCGCTTTAAAGCATGATATTGGCGAAATTGATAATGTCTTTTGTGCCTTGTCGTTCGAACAGATCCACTTACCTAATTTTGTCCATGGGACATTGGAAGAGGCATATAACGAATTACAAGAAGAAGCAAATGCGATGGGTCGATATATTGATCGGATGAATGAACATATTGCTTCCGTTCGAAATACATTTGAAGAGTCTTTAATTGAGACTTTTAAAAACATTAAAACATTAAAGAAGCTATATAATACAAAATATGTAGTTGACTTTTCCAAACGAGAATCCATTTTCGCCTTTTCTAGTTTAAGTAGAGAACAGATTATGGATACATTAAAACATATTGGTAGTGTCAATATTTTGGAACTACCGACGGATATGTATCATGCTAGAGGAATCAAAGGACCGATTATTTTAGAGAACTCTCGTTTCTTTAAACCTTTTGAAGGGTTAATACAAATCCAGCCGGAACATTCTTTTGATCCAACCAAAAGTTTAGCCTTATTATTACTCTTAGCGAGTGGATTATTATTAGGTGATCTTGGTGTTGGTGTACTCGTTATTCTGATTGGAAGCTTACTTAGAAGTAAAGATGTAGGCGGAATATTAAACCGATTTGGTATTGCTTTGTTGGCTGGGGGATTGTTAACAGGCACAATAGGATATCATTGGACATTATATCCACCCATCTTTAAAGAACCTTTTTCTTTAGAGGATGCGTTTTTCGTTTGGATCGTCTCTATATTTATTATTGTAATTATTAATAAGGTATTACAATTTATTACAAAAAGAAGAGTTTAGAGGAGGAGCTAACATGGCTATTACAAGATTGAATCTAGTAACGATTCATTTTAGTAAGGAGCATTATAATGAAGTATCATTAAAGTTATTAGAACATAACGATTTTAATCCCGAGCCGGCCTCTAAATTTACAGGTGTAGATGGGTTACGACCCTTTAATCAAGAAAATCCATATGGTAGTATAGTCCAAAAATTCATTAAAGAAAAAGAACAATATGGATTTGACTTACAGGAGGTATCTGACCAAAAGAGGAATCTTTCCATTATGGAAGGGCACAAAATTATTGATAAACTCTTCAATAAATTGGATAAAATTGAACATGTGTATCAAAGTTTACAAACATTAATTGCGGAAAACGAAGAGGCAATTATTCAACTACAACATGTTGCTAACAGCAATCTAAATTTTGATGATTTATTTGCCTCGCGCTATTTAGAAATACGTTTTGGAAAATTACCGGTGGAGTATCTCACAAAACTGGACTATTATACATCGCTACCTTTTGTTTTTACTTCCTTTAAAGAGGATCAAAAATATATGTGGTGTATGTATATTACAACACCAAAGGATGCCCCTGAAATCGATAATATATTTTCATCCTTATACTTTGAAAGAATCTATATACCGAAGTTCGTTCATGGTAGACCGGATTTAGCGATTGATGAAATTCGCGATGAAATTATGATTGCTAAAAATGAATGTGAACATTTAAAACAACAAGCAATCGCATATTTTGAGGAAAATAAGGAACTATATAATTATATCTATACACAAGCGAAACGAATCAATGATATTTATATATTACAACCTTATATTGTAGATGTCGGTAGTAAATTGGCGATTTATGGCTTTGTTCCAAAACGAAAAAGCAGTGCCTTTAAAAAATCATTAGAGGCGATTGAAGGGATCCGCGTGGATGTACAACCACCCAATAGTGATGTCCGATTGGAGCCACCAACAAAATTAAAAAATCATTGGTTCTCAAAACCATTTGGTATCTTTGTTGAAATGTATGGTGTACCTAATTATTACGATATTGATCCGACGGTATTTGTAGCTGTCTCGTATACACTATTATTTGGAATTATGTTTGGTGATGTGGGACAAGGAATTATACTATCTATATTAGGTTATATTTGTTATCGCTGGAAAGGTTTGAAGCTTGGCGAGATAGGTATGCGCATTGGGATTTCCAGCGTGATCTTTGGTATCTTGTTTGGTTCAGTATTTGGTAGTGAACATATTCTTATGCCATTTTTTAATCCTATGGATGTAGATAGTACTACGCCGTTATTAATCGTAGCTATTGGCCTAGGTGTTATCTTTATCATCATATCGATGTGTATCAATATTTTCTTAACCTGGCGAAAGAAACAATACGCAACCTTATTATTTAATCAAAATGGTATTTGTGGGCTATTGTTTTATCTTGCGATTATCGGGTTAATCATTAATATGGCATTAGGTATGCACTTTGTGACGATCTGGTATACGATCTTTCTATTGGTTCTACCACTGATCGGTATGTTCCTACAAGAGCCATTACACCATTTGTTTATGAAAGAAAAGATGTTTCCAGAAGGGTTTGGATCGTTTTTCATTGAAGGATTTTTCGAATTATTTGAAATTGTATTATCATTTGTAACAAATACGCTGTCCTTTTTACGGGTCGGGGGATTCGTTTTATCCCATGCCGGTATGATGTTAGTTGTCTACACCATTGCGGAAATGGTAGGTGGCATAGGCTATTGGGCTGTACTCGTATTCGGAAATATATTTGTTATGTGCCTAGAAGGCCTAATCGTTGGTATTCAAGTACTACGGCTAGAATTTTATGAAATGTTTAGTCGTTACTATGAAGGAAATGGGAAACCATTTTTAAGTATAAAAGAACAATAACTTTGGAGGAATGTATATTATGTTAACATTATTTTTATTACCAGCAGTATGTATTATCTTATTTTCAATCCCGTTATATAAAGTTTTCACTGGAAAAGTAAGTAAAAAAAGTGCTAAAACAAGATTATTAACCCATGTTTGTGGATTCTTTGCGACGGTAGCTGGAACTTTACTCTTACAAGTTATCACGAGCCCTGTATTCGCTGCGTCTTCAAAAGATATTACTGGAACTGTAGCCCAAGGGTTAGGATTCCTTGCGGCTGGTCTTTCTACTGGTCTTTCTGCATTAGGAGCTGGTATTGCAGTTGCTTCAGCGGCATCGGCAGCGATTGGAGCCTTTTCTGAAAATGAAAAGAACTTTGGTAAATCATTAATCTTCGTTGCTCTTGGTGAAGGGGTTGCGATCTATGGGCTATTAATTTCGATCTTAATTATTAACTCATTATAAGATGGTGAATACAATGAAATTCTATTTATTCAGTGACAATGTAGACACGCTTCTTGGTATGCGTTTAGTCGGAATACAAGGTGAAGTTGTGCATGAAAGAATGGATTTTCTAATGAAATTAGAGGACAAAATGAAGGACTCAAGTATCGGCATTATTTTAATTACTACAAAATTAATTGAAATGTGTCCAGCGGTAATTTCAGAAATAAAGCTTAGCCAGTCTAAACCATTACTTGTTGAAATTCCGGATCGCCATGGCCATTCAAAAATTGGTGAATCCATTGACCGTTATGTATCAGAAGCGGTTGGCGTGAAACTATAGGAGAGAATAGTATGCAAAATAAAGAACAAGTTTTTCTATATATTAAAAATGAAATTGAGAAGTTAGCTAAGGAAGAAGAAGATACCCTGATACGCGAAGCTAGTAATCTAGAACAAGAAGCGTGTGATCGCATTCGGGAAGAAACAAAAAAAGAAATGGAAAGCCAAGTTGAAAAAGAAATGGCGGATATAGATTCACAGGCAAGTATTCATAAATCTTCCTCTCTTTCCACGCGTAAAAGTGAACTCGTAACATTGCGGGATTCGTATGTAGATACAATCTTTACAAAAACAAAAGAAAAATTAATACAATTTACGAAAACAGAGGAGTATCAAAACTTCTTATGTAATAAAGTAAAACAAATTGGACAGGACTATGCTTCCAATAATTTTATCGCTTATGTAGGACAAAAAGATGTATCATTTGCACCACTGTTACAAGCTGCTTATGGTAAAAATCTAGTTGTCGAAGCGAAGGATCAGATTGCCATTGGTGGTGTGATCATGGAAGATAAGGCTGACAATATGGTAATTGATGAGTCCTTAGATTCTGTTTTAGAAAATCAAAAGGGATGGTTTTATCGTACATCTGGTTTAACCATTGAATGACAGGAGGGAACACAATGAACAATGATGTAATTTATTCAATAAATGGACCTGTTGTCAAGGTGAAGCAATCGGATACCTTCTCTATGTTAGAAATGGTATTTGTTGGACATGCTTCGTTAATTGGTGAAGTAATTTCTATTACAAAAGAATTTACTACGATTCAGGTGTATGAAACAACAACTGGGTTAAAACCTGGAGAACCTGTCGTTGCCACCGGATCACCAATTAATGCAACGCTAGGACCAGGAATACTACGTAATATCTTTGATGGAATTGAACGGCCATTGCAAGTATTATCTGAACAAACAGGTGCTTTTCTTGCCCCTGGGAGTAATATCGAATCGTTACCGGAACAAACGCTTTGGGATGTAACTGTAACAGCTTCTGTAGGTGATCATTTAGAACCAGGAGATGTCTATGCTACGTTACCGGAAACCGATCTGATTGTCCATAAATGTATGTTAGCACCGGATCAAAGTGGAGAAGTAGTAGAAGTTGTATCTAATGGAAAATATCATTGCAATGATCCTATTATTAAAGTAAAAGGTAGCGATGGCAATATTTTTACTTGTACGCTTGTACAAAAATGGCCGATTAAAAAGGCTCGTCCGGTTAAAAATAGATTACCTATTTCAACACCCCTAATAACGGGACAACGGGTTATTGATACTCTGTTCCCTATCGCAAAAGGGGGAACTGCAGCCATTCCTGGTGGATTTGGAACAGGGAAAACCATGACCCAACACCAAATCGCAAAGTGGTGTGATGCCGATATAATTGTCTATATTGGTTGTGGTGAACGGGGTAATGAAATGACCCAAGTACTAGAAGAATTTAGAGAATTAATTGACCCTAAATCAAATAAGCCACTAACCGACCGTACGGTATTAATTGCGAATACTTCCAATATGCCCGTGGCAGCCCGGGAGGCAAGTATCTATACTGGACTTACGCTCGCGGAATATTATCGTGATATGGGATACCACGTGGCGATTATGGCCGACTCTACTTCAAGATGGGCCGAAGCTTTACGTGAAATTTCTGGACGCTTGGAAGAAATGCCGGCCGAGGAAGGTTTCCCAGCTTACTTGCCATCACGGTTATCGCAGTTTTATGAACGTGCTGGGTATATGACAACATTGAACGGGCAAGAAGGTTCGGTATCCATTATTGGTGCCGTATCGCCCCAAGGAGCTGACTTCTCTGAACCCGTTACGCAAAATACAAAACGTTTCGTTCGTTGCTTCTGGGCATTGGATAAAGCATTGGCTTATGCTAGACACTATTTTGCGATCAACTGGACACAAAGTTATAGTGATTATGTATATGATTTACAACGCTGGTATGATACGAATGTAAGTCCAAAGTTTGTTAAGGATCGTCAGGAATTAGCGTATGTCCTCGCCGAAGAAGCGAAACTAAATGAAATTGTAAAATTAATGGGTCCGGATGTACTTCCAGAAGATCAAAAATTAATTATGGAAGTCGCCCGTCTTATTCGTATCGGCTACTTACAACAAAATGCCTTCCATAAGGAAGATACGTATGTGCCTTTGGAAAAACAATGGCGGATGATGGAAGTTATATTATATGCGTATAAACGCTCGCAAGAAATAATTGCCCAAGGTAAAGTTGTCCAATCAATTTTAGATACAGGAATTATGGATAAGATTGTTAAGATGAAATATGATATTCCAAATGATCAAGTATCTTTATTAGATGGATATTATCAAGAAATCGACGATGCATTACAATCCATTATGTAGAAGGAGGTATTACTAATGTCATTACAATATATCGGTTTACAAGAAATAAATGGACCACTCGTTGCGTTGGATCACGTTAAAAATGCCTCTTACGATGAAATGGTGGAAATACAACTTACTAGTGGTGAAACAAGAAAGGGTCGGGTCGTTCAAATTGAAGGGGAAAGAGTGATTCTCCAAGTATTTGAAGGAACCAATTCGCTTTCACTGGCCAATACCAAAACAAAATTATTAGGAAGACCTATGGAATTACCGGTATCCAAAGAAATATTAGGAAGAATCTTCAATGGTGCGGGATCACCCATTGATGGATTAGGTGAAATCTATGCGAAAAAGAGCATGGATATTAATGGATTACCACTAAATCCAGTTGCCCGAGTGTATCCACGTAACTATATCAATACCGGTATTTCCTCTATCGACTGTCTAACTACATTGATTCGTGGCCAAAAGTTACCAATCTTTTCTGGATCCGGCTTACCACATAATCAATTAGCTGTTCAAATTGTAAAACAAGCAAAAGTAGCAGATGATGATGGAAAAGGTTTTGCGGTTGTCTTTGCGGCTATGGGGGTCACAAATGATGTAGCGGAATACTTTAAACATAGTTTTCAGGAAGCTGGGGTTATGGATCGGGTTGTGATGTTCTTAAACATATCCAATGATCCAATTATTGAACGTATCTTAACGCCACGATGTGCCCTGACAGCTGCTGAATATTTAGCTTATCAAGAAGATATGCATGTATTGATTATTTACACAGATATAACATCCTATAGTGAAGCCCTACGGGAATTCTCTTCTAGTAAAGGTGAAATACCTGGTCGTAAAGGATATCCAGGTTACTTATATTCTGATTTAGCTTCTTTATATGAACGAGCAGGTATTATTAAAGAAGCACAAGGATCGGTAACCCAAATTCCGATTTTAACGATGCCTAACAATGATATTACACATCCCGTACCCGACTTAACCGGGTATATCACGGAAGGACAAATCACACTTGATGCGGATTTAACATCCGCAAGTATATATCCACCGGTAAGTGTACTACCTTCCTTAAGCCGATTGATGAAGGATGGTATTGGTGAGGGATATACACGTAAAGATCACCAAGATTTAGCGAACCAATTGTTTGCTTGTTATGCCCATGTCCAAGATGTTCGCTCCTTAACATCGGTTATTGGTGAGGATGAGCTATCAAAAATAGATAAACAATATATTACCTTTGGTAAATTATTTGAATCTCATTTCCTTAATCAAGGATTTAATGTGAATCGTAGTATTGAAGAAACGCTGGATTTAGGTTGGCAATTACTATCGGTTCTACCAAGGGAAGCACTCGATCGACTAGATAATGAATGGTTAGAAAAATATTATGATCATGTAGGTGCTATGCATGCCTTTGGTATTAAAGAAGAAAAAATCATTAAAGAATTAGAAAAGATAGGTGATTAGTTATGGCACTGCGAGTGGTACCAACAAAAGGAAACTTAATTGCGACTAAAAAATCACTAGAACTAGCGAACCTCGGATACGGTTTGTTGGATAAAAAAAGAAATGTTTTAATTAAGGAAATGGTATCCTTATTGGACGATGTTAAAGAAATCCGAACGAATATTACGGATACATACCAAAAAGCGTATGATGCATTGCAAGAAGCGAATATTTCTTTAGGATTAATCGATGATTTAGTAGAGAGCACACCTATCGATACAGGCATTGCCATTGCCTATCGAAGTGTTATGGGAGTTGAAATCCCCAAGGTCATTTATGAAAACTCGCCAACTTATGGACAGTATGACATGGAGCGTTCGAATACGAAGGTGGATTATGCGTATCAGTGTTTCCATCGCGTAAAGGAGCTTACGGTTTCTTTAGCAGCCATTGAAAACAGTGTCTATCGTTTAGCCAATGCAATTCGAAAAACGCAAAAAAGAGCGAATGCCTTGCAGAATATATCTATTCCGGAATTAGAAAGTACGTATAAAATGATCAGTGAATCATTAGAGGAAAAAGAGCGTGAGGAATTTGCGCGTCAGAAAGTAATAAAGGAAAGAGATGCATAAAAAGTAATGTCGGACATTACTTTTTTTGCGTATATAGTCATTATCTAATTTTGTTGCATATAGTAATAATGGGGTTTTCTATGATAATACAAGAAAAAGAAGTTGTTACATTAATACAATATGCGAGTAAAATTTTGAATTATAAGGACATTTCCATTGTCCATATGGATATCGATATTGGTAAATATATAACGCTACAAGGAGTTGTTAAATATTATAATGTCGATGCTAAGATCAAAGTGGTTGCTAAAATTGATAACTTGCCAAATAAGATTTTAGTTCGGACAAAGGGAATTATTAGATATGGGTTTATTAATTTAGATCTACAAAAATTATTAAAAGAACATGTCCCTGATAATCCATATATGCGCATTAGTGAAGAAGGAATTATTCTGCCAACTACTTACATTAAGGCCATTCATTACGGAGATAAAAAGATAGAACTAGAGTTTACGTAAGCTCTAGTTCTATTTTATAAATTTTACCCCATAAATAGATTTGATAGAAATAAGCTAATAGCTGTGGTCCAGTCATTAACTGTCCAAACCATGGAATCGAAAACTCTTTACCATCACTTTCGACTAGGCGAAGTAATTTATCCATATCGAATAATTCATATAATATATTGTTTGACTCATTAAAAGAGTCTATTAATAACTCCTTAACAAGACGCGTGTATATTGGTGAATGCGTCTTTGGATATGGATTTTTTTTGCGATTATATATATCTTCTGGTAGGAATTCTTTAAAGGCATCACGTAACAAACCCTTTTCACGGCCATCTTTATACATATATTGCCAAGGTACATTATACATATAGGAAATAATATCTTTAGAAGCAAAGGGAACTCGTAATTCAATCGAGGCTCGCATTGTTTGACTATCTGCTCTCGTCAATAATGTTTGCATAAACCACTGGGAACATAAATAGATCATTTTTCTCTTGTTTGTGTCTTTATAATTACTATCTTCATAGTCGATTTTTGCTAGGGACTGGTTATATTCATCCAATACGTAATTTTTTATATTTAACGATTGAATCGAATCATTACATAAAGATAATCGTTTGTCAATGTCTCGGATCCATGGAAAATGAGGTAAAGAATATAGTTCTTCTTTATAGAACCATGGATACCCACCAAAAATTTCATCGGCACATTCACCGGATAAAACAACTTTATGTTTCTTTTTGATTTCCTTAGCGAATAGTAGGAAACTGACATCAATATCAGCCATGCCCGGCCCATCCCGAGCGATCATTGCTTCTTTTAATCCAAGGACTAAATCCTCTTGGGTTAAAATAACATTTGTATGTTGCGTATGGTAAGCATCAACAATTTCCTGAATATAATGAGTATCTCGGGTTGTTTGATAATCGTAGGGTTTAAAGTATTTATCCTGATCTTGATAGTCGATACTATAGGTTGCTATATTGGTGTTATATTGTGCACTAATGGCTGTGATAATACTAGAATCCAAGCCACCAGATAACATCGTACTAACCGGTACATCGCTTAATAATTGTTGTTGGATACTAGTATTGACTAAATTTCGTACATCATATAGTGTCTCTTCATAACTTTTCGAATGGTTTCGCTTTTTTAAAGACCAATATTGTTTACATTGCAAAAATCCCTTATCTAACGATATATAGTGGGCAGGGGGTAAACTATATATATGTTTATATAATGTTTTACCAGGGCAGTGGCTAGGCCCTAAACCAAGTAATTCCTTAATACCGGTCGTATCTACTACCGCCTTTTGGAGATACGCTAGGATACATTTAATTTCACTACTCGCTATGCATATGTCGTCCTTGTGATAGTAGTATAATGGTTTGACTCCAAGTGGATCACGGGCCATAAAGAGTTGTTGATCGTGACTAATAACAAAGGCAAAAATCCCATCAAACAGATCTACACATCGTTCTTTGTAGGCAATATAACTAACTAAAACGACTTCCGTATCACTACGACTATAAAAGCGAAACCCTTCATTAATTAACTGACGTTTAACCTGTTGCATATTATATATTTCACCATTGTAGGTAATCGTATATTCAACACCTTGGTACGTATACGTATACGGTTGCTTACCACCTTCTATATCGATAATGGATAAGCGGCAGTGTCCCAACATAGCATGTTTACGAATGGCTATATTTTGATCATCTGGCCCGCGGCAAGATAATAAAGAAAGCATATTTTTAAATTTTTCTTGTGCGTTTTCTAAACGCTGCTGCATGCTGTACATGCATAAAATTCCACACATAGTATCACCCTATACAAATATATGAAAGATAATCAAAAAAATGTGTTACCGCTAATGACACTGGTATACTAAGGTATAAGGAGAAAAAGATGGACAAAGTAAATCGACAAGTATTATCGATTATAGCAGATATACCCTATGGAAAAGTTGCGAGCTATGGTCAAATTGCGCGAATCTTAGGAGAACCTAAGCAGGCTAGAAAAGTGGGCTGGATTGTAGCTCACGCATATGCATTTGGCAACTTCCCTTGTCACCGGGTTGTCTATCATGATGGCAGTCTTGTTTCGCATTGGGTAGAACAGCGAGATTTGTTGGAGAAGGAGGGGATTGTATTTACCTCCCATGATAGAATTGATATGCGTATATATCAATGGGATCGATAGCACCATATTCTATACATTTTGACATGGGTAGTGTATAATAGCGAAAAAGAGGTGTAAAAAGTGAAAGTAAAAAAAGTAGTTATACTTATGATGACCATGATCACGTTAGTCGGTTGTCAACAAACCAAACAAAAAACAGAAAAGAAACAAGAACCTATTTCGTTTTCTGATACGTATCAATTATCGTATTTTTATTTAGAAAGTTGTCCTCGCTGTAAGGAATTTAATGAGGAAGTATTGCCCCGCATTGAGGAAACCTTTGGAAAACATCTACAAATCACAAAATATGATTTGGATGATATTAAAACGAAGAAACCATATGATGCAGTCATTGAACAACTCATTGGCTTTAATAAAGAGGAAGACTATGGCTATGGTCCATTTATTGTTCTGGATGGCTATTTCGCAAAATTGGGAATTACGAGTGGTGATGGAGAAGAGTTTGTAAAAGATTTAGTGAGTGCTGTAAAAAATCAAACCTTAGGTACAGAATTATCGAACCAACGATATTTATTTAAAAATGGTAAGATTACAAAGTAGAGTATGAAAAAAAAGATCGCTTTTTTCGATTTTGATAATACCTTAATTAGGGGAGATTCTTTTCTTTACTTATTGTGCTACTATCATAAACAACATCCCTATACCTGTTTACCCTATCTTCGTTTTGTAGTAACGTATATAGCCTATTGTTTAAGGCTGGTTCCGTTTTGCGTAGTAAAAGCGGCGATGTTATTTCCCTTACAAAATATGTCAAAAAAACAAATACAAGAATTTTATGAACAGGAAGTCGAGCCACATTTTTATGCGAATGTAGTGGCTGCATTGCAACAAAAAAAGCAGGATGGCTATTTAATATACATTGTTTCTGCTTCCGTAGAGGAATATCTACAGTATTGCAGACTACCGGTAGATAAAATTATTGGTACGAAGATAAAAAGACAAAATGGAAACATAAAAATAGTAGGAAATAATTGTAAGAAAGAGGCAAAGGTACAACGTATCCAAGAACAACTGGAAAAAGAAGGAATTACAATTGATTATGATCATTCCTTTGCCTATTCCGATTCCAATAGCGATATTCCGATGCTGAAACTTGTAAAAAATAGAATACGAGTCGAAAAAAAAACAGGCGCTATGCGCCCATTTATAACAAAAGAGTAGATCGTCTATCTACTCTTTTGCCTCTAAATCTACAAACAATAACATGATATTAATAATACCGGCGATACCAATTATAATGTAAATAAACATGGATAGAAAACTTGCTACACCACATATGCCATCCACTACATTATAATTAAATAATCCAACGGAACCCCAGTTTAAAGCACCAATGATGGTTAGTACCAATGCTATCTTTTGAATTATATTCATAACTATACCTCCAATGTTATTCTATCCAAAAAAATATGAGTTTATACATAATTCATTGCGATAGACATATGATGGAAAAGGAGGAGGAATCATGAAAAAGATATATATAGGTATAGGTGTCGCGATTGTGCTGCTAGCGGGAACTTTTGGGATTTTTAAATGGCGATCTAATTCATTGGATAAAACAAAAAGTAGGGCGCATAACTATGATAAATATGAAATGACCTGTCATATGGAAATGTTGGAAAACGATGAACTAAAAAGTTACTTGGTAAATGTTTCCTACTTACTTAAAGATAAAAAAGAATTTTATAAAGTAGAGTTATATGATAAATCTTTAAATCAGTCACAAGTCATAGTTAAAAATGAAGAGGGTGTGTTTGTCCTTACACCAACATTAAATCAGATTTTTAAATTTCAAAGTGATTGGCCAAATAATTCTCCTAAGCCATATATTTATAAATCCTTGCTTTCTATGTTAGATAGTGGCCATGTTGAAAAAACAAAGGATGGATATATAGCGCGAGGAGAAGTAAAATATCCAAATGATAATCGAGTAACATCACAAGAAGTAGTATTCACCAAATCATTAGTTCCACAAAGGGTAGTTGTTTATGATAAGGAAGAAACAGAAATTATTAAATTGGATATTTCTGAGTTTAATCATTCACCTTCCTTAGATATCAATCACTTTAACCAACAAAAGGTTTTAGAAGATACGGCCAAACAGGAAAGGGCAACAGCTGGTGGAAAGACACCGTTATATCCTGTTGCTGCTCTTGGATCAAGGTTAGAAAGTGAAACCGTAACAAAGATAAATGATACTGACAATCATGTCTTAAAGTTTAGTGGTACACATAATTTTACAATTGTAGAATCCATGCTTCATAAAAATGATGTTATGAAAGAAGATGTCATGGATGGAGAAAGCATTGATTTTGTGGATGGTATTGCCTTCTATAAGGATAATGAGCTAACCATGATGCAATCCGGTGTCTTATGTAAGGTGTATTCTAAAGATTTAAATAAGAAAGATATGATTCAAGTTGTCAGCAGTTTACAAGCACAAAATAGTAAATAATAAAATCACAATA
>CAKVJS010000005.1 GCA_934754755.1 uncultured Erysipelotrichales bacterium | reverse complement strand
TAAAGGTTCTATTCACTTTTTTCTATCCTTGATTTTTAAAAGGTGAGTTTTGTCTCACATCAATTGTAAACTAACACGTAAAAAAGGATAATATTTCTATTCATATTGAAAATCGATAAAACTGGGAATTGTTTTTTTGTAGTTATAATTATTTGGTAGAGGCAGTAGGTAGTTTAGAGAATGGAGATTAGAAGGAGGGTTTAAGCATGCCATTTGAGAAACATTTAACACAGTAATAAAAAGAAGAGTTTTGTCTAAAGATGTATAATTATTAGTATGTCATACTATAAAAAGACCTTGGTTCTAATCTTAATAATTGCAAGTGTAATTCTATATACCTATTATAGTATAATTATCAAGTGAATAATAATGAGGAGGAATTATTATGAGTAAGAATAGTTTTAAGTTCGCGGTTTTTGGAATGATGTTACTAAGTATAATTCATATGGTGTTTTCTTTATTAAATAATACAAATTCTTACGATATTATATCTATTATTTTCATTGGTATTTCTATTTTACATCTAGTTGCATACTTAGAAAACAAGGAAGATATATTAAATTTGATTGTTTCAGTACTAGCTTTAATTACTTCGATAGCTTGTATCTATTTATCGCTTTTTTAATCTATTTTTGTAACGTATAAACATAATTGATTTTTTATGAAAAAATACCGAAATAACTATCGGTATTTTTATGTTTTAGTTGTTTTTATATTTATACATTATGTTTAATGCGTTGTGATTCTTCTGCTCTTTTTGCATCATTAAAGGTATCTAATGTACCCACTAAGTAGCCGGTAATACGTCGTATTCTTTGAAAGGATAGAGGGCGCATTGTATAAGACATATCGACGTAGTCATTATCAATGGTCAAGGTTAAAGATGCTACTTCTTCACTCGGATATTTATCTTCTAAATACGTTATGTATTGTTTGATCTCTGCATCCTCCATATAACCCCCTATAATAGTAATCTTTCTAGCATCCATATTCGTTACCTCCTTTTTCTATAGTATAACACTTGTTATATATCATAGTAAGCGTTATGAATGATCACAATCTTTTTCTATAGATGAAATATAGCTTTGCGGATGATAAATATAAAAGGTTATGGTATACTAAAGAAATAAGGAAAGGAGCATCAAAACAATCATTTGTTTTGATTACATGGGTATGAGTATTGATCTAGCATTACTAAATGAGGTTACTAATTTTACGCAATCATATGATGATATATTTATTTCTATTGTTAAACAGACCTGTCTACAACTACAAATTACAGAGGATATTGAAATGTCTTGTGTATTTGTAGATAATCCAAAAATACAAGAGTTGAATCGCACCTATCGCCATCTAGACAAACCAACGGATGTGATTAGTTTTGCCTTAGAGGATAATGGCGCTATGGAAGTAAAGGGAGCTCCTAGATGTATAGGGGATATTTTTATATCAGTCGATCGAGCGAAACAACAGGCTAGTGAATACGGTCATAGTTTGGATCGAGAAATTTGTTTTTTATTTACGCACGGTTTATTACACTTGTTAGGTTTTGACCACATGCAAAAAGAGGAAGAAGAAGCGATGAACGCTTTGCAGGAAAGTATATTAAGCGCATTACATATCAATCGATAAATTTTATAAGGAGTGTTGTCATGTTTAAATCTGGATTTGTTAGTATTGTTGGTCGGCCTAATGTAGGCAAATCATCACTATTAAATCAAATATTACAAACCAAATTAGCGATTATGTCAGATACAGCACAGACAACTCGTAATACGATTCAGGGTATTTATACTACGGAACATATGCAAGTTGTATTTGTTGATACACCAGGAATTCATAAACCACAAGATTCATTAGGGAATTTCATGAATAAAATTGCTTTAAATAGTGTTTTTGGTGTAGAAATTATATTATTTCTAGCACCTGCTAATGAAACCATTGGCCGTGGTGATCGTTTTATTATAGAACGGCTCAAGGAAAATAAAACGCCTATTTTTTTAGTATTAACAAAGGTTGATTTGGTTTCCAATGAACAAGTTATCCAAAAGATTCAAGAATGGCAAGGGCTACTGCCTTTTGCGGAAATTATTCCTCTTAGTGCTAAAACGAATATAAATGTGGATCGATTGTTGCAAGTGATGGAACAATATTTACCAGAAGGAAATTGTTACTATGACAAGCAACAGCTTACCGATCATCCCGAACGATTTATTATCGCTGAATATATTCGAGAAAAAGTTATCTTCTATACGCACGATGAATTGCCACATAATGTGGCTATTGTGATGGAAAAGATGCAACAGACGGATCATGGTGAGGTAGAAGTAGAAGCCACGATTATAGTCAATCGAAAATCACAAAAGGGTATTATTATTGGTAAACAAGGGGCCACGATCAAGAAAATACGGGAGGCCGCCAGAAGAGATTGTAAGAAGTTTCTACAAGCACCCATACATCTTTCCTTGTACGTAAAGGTGGAAAAGGACTGGCGTAACAAACCGAGGTATTTAAAAGAGTTAGGGTATAATGAGGATGAATACTAAGGAAACGGTTGTCCCAGGTTTTGTTTTAAAATCTATGGTGTATAAGGAAAACGATGCGATTATTTATGTACTAACGAGAGACTATGGTAAATTATCTCTGTTAGCTAGAGGAGTACAAAAGATCAAAAGTAAAAATGCAGCAGGCTGTCAACCACTTACTGAAAGTGAATTTCGCTGTATCCTGCGACCTGGCATCTCAACCTTATTACAGGCTGTGCCGATTTGCTTGTATCGCCATATTAAGGAAGATATCATACAGGAAGCATATGCGAGTTATTTTATGGAGTGTATGTATAAATGTGTGGCAGATAATGAACCAAATGCTTATATCTATGATTTCTTTATGCAATCGATGCAAGAATTAGAGGCAGGTAAATCGCCGGAACTACTTTATTGTTTATTCAATGCTTTTGTATTAAAAATCACTGGTTCCTCACCGCAGGTAGATGGTTGTATACATTGTGGTAATGTGCATGCCATATCGGGGGTGAGTATTGCGGATGGTGGATTTGTTTGTCAAAACTGCCAAGCATCCTATGATAAATCATTTTCGAAATCAATTTTACAGGCGTTTAGATACATTAATAAAGGTGATTTCTCAATCCTAGATAAAATTCATACTACATCTGATGAATTATGGGAGATCGTAACGATCATGGAATCGTTGGTTGATGAATATACTGGTATTAGATTACATAGTCGACAATTTATTAAACAACTAGAGCGTATGGAAGGATAAGGAGAGGTGGTATATGAAACATACGGATACTTTCACATCTTATACAAAAACACATATCTATTATGATATTTATACGCCGATCGCTATGATCCGACATAAGGCTATTGTCCAAATACATCATGGAATTGGTGAATATAAGGATAGATATACTCGCTTCGCTGAATTTCTAGCGCTTCAAGGGTATGTTGTCGTTGTTAGTGACTTTCCGGGTCATGGTACTTCTTTGCATAATGCTCGCCCTGGATCCTTTGGGCCAGGCAAAGCAGAGAAAACACTGGTGGCCGATATGCGCCGATTGCATATGATTATCAGTCAACAGTATCCTGATTTATCGTATTTTATGTTGGCCAATCAGTTTGGCTCTTATGTATTGCGCCAATACATGTGCCTCTATGGGGAAACGATCCAAGGAGCTATTTTAATGGGGACAATGGGTAAAAGTAATGCGTTTTACATTGATCGGTTACGAATGCATCTATGTACTTTGTTACAGGGCAAAAATAGTTATAGTTCTTGGCTTTTTCATCGATTGAATCGGAGATGGAATCTTCCTTTTTTACCACTCAAAACAAATATTGATTATCTTACCTCCGATGGACAGGAAAGAAGACGATATCAAAAAGATCCACTTACTCAATTACTATATACGAATCAATCTTATAAAGACATTATGCATGTAGTTAGCCGAATGAAACAATTAGAAAAGAAATATCGCCAACCGTCCCACTTGCCGATCTTTATACTATCAGGCAAGCGCGATGTTTTCGGCAATATGGGTAAAGGACCAACTTGGTTATACAAACAATATGTAAATCATGTCGTGCAAGACGTAACATTAAAACTATACGAAGACTGTAGGGCTGATATTTTACATGAGGTAAAACGAAAAGAAGTGTATCGAGATATATTAGATTGGCTAAATGAAAGAGCTAAAAATCAAGAACCCTTATAATTGGTTGACAAATAACAACTATAAGGGTATGTTCATAGCATGAAATAGAATACTATAGTTGACTTGGTTGGCTGTAAAACACGAAACCAAGTTTTTCATATGTAAAAAAGAGGAGAGTTTATGAAGAATAAGGATATGGATACGATCGTAAATCATGCAAAAGCAACCGGATATATATATCAGGGTTCTGAAATTTATGATGGTTTAGCGAATACTTGGGATTATGGTCCGTTAGGAGTAGAACTAAAAAATAATATAAAACAATTATGGTGGAAACATTTTGTACAACAATCACCGTATAACGTTGGCTTGGATTCGGCTATTTTTATGAATCCTAAGGTTTGGCAAGCTTCTGGTCATGTACATAGTTTTTCGGATCCACTCATTGATTGTAAATCCTGTAAAACTAGACATCGTGCCGATAAGTTGATTGAAGCGTATGATGATACGGTTCACTGTGAGGGTTGGTCAGAGGAACAAACCATTGCCTATATCCAAGAACATAATATTGTTTGTCCGGTATGTAATAAGATGGACTTTACCGATGTCCGCCAATTCAAATTGATGTTTGAAACCTATATGGGTGTTGTTGAAGATGCCAAGGATGTTGTATATTTGCGGCCGGAAACAGCCCAAGGAATCTTTGTGAATTTTAAAAATATTGCTCGTACCTCTCGAAAAAAAATACCTTTTGGTATTGCGCAAATTGGTAAGGCATTTAGAAATGAGATTACTCCGGGTAACTTTATCTTTAGAACCAGAGAATTTGAACAAATGGAAATTGAATTTTTCTGTAAACCGGATAGTGATTTAGAATGGTTCGCATACTGGAAAGAGCAATGTCATAATTTTTTACAAAAGTTACAATTACAAGAAGACAATATCCGTATTCGTGATCATGAAAAAGAGGAATTATCCTTTTATTCTAAGGCAACAAGCGACATTGAGTATAGATATCCCTTTGGTTGGGGAGAATTATGGGGAATAGCTGATCGTACCGATTATGATTTACAAAATCATATGGAACATTCTAAAAAGAGTTTAGAATATTTAGATCCTACAACGAATGAAAAATTCGTTCCCTATGTTATCGAGCCATCGGTTGGTGTAGAACGACTTCTATTAGCCATTTTATGTGATAGCTATCAGGTAGAGGAATTGGACGATGGACAATCTCGCATTGTCATGCGCCTGCATCCAAGCATTGCCCCTTGTAAAGTAGCGATCTTACCACTAACTAAAAAACTTAGTGATAAAGCAACGGAAGTGTATCAACAAGTAAGTCAATATTTTATGGCAGATTTTGATGTTACGGGTCAAATTGGAAAACGATATCGGCGTCAGGATGCCATTGGGACACCCTTTTGTGTTACTGTAGACTTCGATACCTTAGAGGATGAATGTGTTACTTTGCGAGATCGTGATACGATGGAACAAATCCGTTTACCTATTGATCAACTCGTAGCCTATCTTCAAAAGGCGATTACTTTTTAAGCAAAAGGAGGGGTATCGTGCCACGATTACCATCACAAAAAATAGATGAAATAAGACAAAGTGTAGATATAGTTGAAGTCATTGGTTCTTACTTGCCCCTCCAAAAGAAGGGAAGGAACTATACAACCATCTGTCCCTTTCATGATGATTCAAATCCTTCTTTATCGATTTCGCAATCCAAACAAATTTATATGTGTTTTGTTTGTCATAATGGGGGAAATGTATTTACTTTCTTAAAAGAATACTTACATATTTCGTATGGACAGGCAATTAGTAAAGTAGCTTCTATTGGGCACGTTGATATTGGCGACTATCATATCGATGCGCCAGTAAAAAAAATAGATGAGAAATTGCAACCATTGTATCAAATGCATGAAGAGGCTAGCAAAATTTATGGTCATTATCTGCAAACTAAATCGGGGTTGGCAGCGAAAGAATATTTACATAAAAGAGGTATTAATGATGCTATTATTGAAACCTTTCAAATTGGCTATTCAGTGCCACGATCGATATTGTTAACCGCTTTTCAAAAGCAAGATTTTTCTTTGTTGGATATGTATAAAAGTGGCTTAATCATAGAATCAAAAACCAATCAAGATCGCTTTAGAGATCGCATTATGTTTCCAATCCATAATAAAGATGGATCCATCATTGGCTTTAGTGGGCGTGTTTTTCATTCCAGAAATCCAGACGAAGCGAAGTATATGAACTCCCCTGAATCGCCCATCTTTAATAAAGGAAATATTTTATTTAACTATCATCGGGCAATCGATAGTGCTAGAAAAGAAGGATTCATTATATTGTGCGAAGGATTTATGGACGTGATTGCATGGCATCGTGCTGGTCAAAAAAATGTGGTTGCCCTTATGGGTACTGCCCTGACTACCGAGCACTTATCCGATATACGACGACTATCTAATGATATTTATCTATGCATGGATGGCGATGAAGCAGGTCAAAAGGCAACATTAAAAATGATAGAGTTGTTGGAAAAAAATCAGTTTAGTGTCCATATCATAGCTCTACCGCTAGGAAGTGATCCTGATGAGATAGAACAACAAAAAGGGAGCACTGAATTACTATCTATGGTAAAGCATGCCGAGGCACCAATTCCATTTTTGATGCAATATTATTATAGCCATACGAATATGGAAAATTATGAAGAAAAAAAGGCCTACTTAGAAAAAATGATAGAGCTGATTCGTACGATTGATGATCCTATTGATCAAGAATACTATGCAGGATTGTTAGAAAAGAAATCGGGATTTGAAAAAGAAACCATTTTACGATCCTTGCAGACACTTCAACAAGACCATCGGATATCTTTTTTTCCGATAGCTAGAAGTTATGGTGAAAATAGACAGCTCATAGACAAGTATGTGCAGGCAGAAAAAAGCTTATTGTATTACATGTTAGAGGACAAAGAAGTTTCCTTACGTTATGAACAAAAGTTAGGTTTTATGTACAACGAAATATATCATATTATTGCTTGTTACATTGTTGATTACTATCGAGAACATGCGACACTAGAAATCGCTGATTTAATTAACAGTATTGAAAATGATAAAATAGTCCAAAATATAATTGACATTTCGCAATTATCCCTGCGATCCATAAAGGATAACGAAGAAAATAAAGTCACATATGATTTTAGCCCGATCGATGATTATATTGAAACTATAAAACAGCGGGCGGTGATCGCCCAGAAGAATGATTTAAAGAAAACGTTGCATGAGACATTTGATCCCATTCAAAAGGCAAAAATTTTACAAGAAATCATCGCACTAAAGGAGAGTTAAGATGAAGAAACAAAATAAAGTAGCGGCCGTTTCTTTTGAAGATTTAAAACAAATCATATTAGAAGATGCACGGAAGAATGAAGATAGATTAACCCAAGAAAAAATTGATACCTATTTATCAACATACGATTTGGATGATCATTTAGCAGAAGAATTGTTGACCTTTATTGGAGAACAACATATAGATATTTCAGATGGATTAGATGAACTCGAGGTAGAGGATGAGGAATTATTGGCGAATGTGCCACCTGTCTCAGAATTAGATGATGCACACCTTCATGATGATACACCGGATTTAGATTTCGCGGGTGACTTTGACATGATGACTGGGGATACACTTAATTTGTATCATGCGAAAGATGCACAACACGATCTAGATGAAAATCAATTGGGTAGCAATGTTAAAATTAATGACCCAGTTAAAATGTATTTAAAAGAAATTGGACGTGTGGAATTGTTAACTCATGATGATGAAATTGAACTCGCTAAAAAAATTCTCGAAGGTAATGATATCGCAAAGAAAGAATTGGCAGCTGCCAATTTACGCCTTGTCGTATCAATAGCCAAGCGGTATGTAGGTAGAGGTATGTTATTTCTTGATTTAATTCAAGAAGGGAATATGGGACTTATCAAGGCAGTGGAAAAATTTGATTATACAAAAGGATTTAAATTCTCAACGTATGCGACATGGTGGATTCGTCAGGCGATTACGCGGGCTATTGCGGATCAAGCTAGAACCATTCGAGTACCGGTTCATATGGTTGAAACGATTAATAAATTGACTCGTATTCAACGACAATTAATCCAAGAACTAGGGAGAGAACCCACAGCTGATGAAATTGCCTCACGCATGGATACGATGACTGCTGAAAAGGTTCGTGAAATTCAAAAGATATCGCTAGAACCAGTTTCTTTGGAAACACCGATTGGGGAAGAAGATGACTCTCACTTAGGTGACTTTATTGAAGATGAAGGGGCCATGTCACCCAATGACTATGCTGCTAACGAATTATTAAAAGATGAATTAAATGAAGTGTTACTAGAACTTACGGATCGAGAAGAAAAAGTACTACGACTTCGTTTCGGTTTGGATGATGGTAGGACCCGAACATTAGAAGAGGTAGGTAAAGAATTTAATGTTACCCGCGAACGTATTCGCCAAATTGAAGCGAAAGCCTTACGGAAATTAAAACACCCATCACGCTCGAAACGGCTAAAGGACTTTTTGGATCGATAATAATGAAGATTTCTCATCGATTAAAAAAACTAAGCGACTTGATTGCAACTTATAAACAGGGTGATATAGTAGCCGATATCGGAACAGATCATGCCTATTTACCTTGTTTTCTGATACAAAATGATATAGTCAAACATGTGTACGCCTGTGATGTTGCCAAAGGACCCTATCAAAGTTCTAAGGAAACGATTCATAAATATGGATTAGAAAAGCAAATTACTGCCCTGCAGGGTAATGGATTAGATCCTATCTTACATAAACACGTAGATATGTTAGTACTAGCAGGTATGGGTTCCTACCTGATAACAGAAATATTAAATCGGCATTCGAACTATGTAGATTCGATTCGTACTATGTTTTTTCAGGCCAATGCAAATACAGATCATTTGCGTAGTTATATCGCAAATAAAAACTGGCATATTGTCGATGAACAAATGGTAAAAGATAGTGGACACATATATGAAATAATCATTGTTACTAAATATAAAACAAAAGTATATACGCAAGATGATATTCTCTTTGGTCCCATTTTACGCAGTAATAAGGATCCCTTATTCATTGAAAAGTGGAAGAAACAACATGCCTTATATACAAATATTATGCAATCTATGAGTGCGAGCCAACCCCGCTTTCAAGAGCTACAGGACATCGTACAAAGAATAGAGGGAGTATTACATGAAAGCTAAACAAATAACTTCTTTTTTAGAATCATATTTTCCACTATCCTTGCAAGAGAAATGGGATTGTTGTGGACTACAAATTGGCTCTTTGGATAGTGATGTCACGTCTGTACTAGTTGCCTTAAATGCGGATGAGGATGCGCTAGATAAAGCGATGGATAACGGATGTAATATGGTAATAACCCATCACCCATTTTTATTAGAAAAGATCCCAAATTATGACCTTCAACAAAGTGCTGGTCGTTTTATGAAAAAAGCATTGGATCATGAGATTGTTGTATATAGCTTACATACCTGCCTGGATAAGGGAAAAAATGGTATATCCATGAATGATTGGCTATTGCAGGCATTAGGAGTGCAGGGATCGCATCGCTATGATCTATCTGGTATTGGAAAAAAAGGGCAACTACAACCTAGCATAACGGTTGATGCTTTTATTGCACAAGTAAAGATGGCTTTTGATGTGCCCATCATACGATATAGTCGTCATACTAAAAAAAGCATCGCTAGTGTTGCGATTTGTGGCGGTAGTGGAGCGGATGATATTACCTCTGTGGTAGGACAAGTAGATTGCTTTATTACCGGTGATACTAAATATCGACATATGAAGTATGCCAAGGAACATGATATTTTATTGTTGGATGTTGGCCATCATGCGGAAGTTATTATGGAAAAGAAGATTGCAGAGCTACTAGAAGGATTAATTCCTACCGTGGTCGCCAGTAGCGAGGATTACTATCAATATAGGGGGATGTAAATGAACGATTGGGATACTTTCTTACAGGAAGAAAGAAAAAAACCATACTTTATACAACTCCAAGAAAAATTAGAGCAAGCCTACCAAACGAAGACTATTTTTCCGCCTAAAGAAGAGTTGTTTTCTTGCTTTTCCCTTTGTCCCTATGAAAAAATGAAGGTGCTGATTTTGGGGCAGGATCCTTACCATGGCTATGGACAATCACATGGGCTTTGTTTTTCTGTAAAACCCGGTGTTAAAATTCCGCCTAGTTTAAAAAATATATACAAAGAGTTATATTCGGATCTAGGTATTGAATCACCAAACCATGGTTACTTAGCTTCTTGGGCCAAGCAAGGGGTACTTATGATGAATACGAGTTGGAGTGTGGAAGAGGGTAAAGCGGCTAGTCATAATAACTTAGGGTGGAAAACCTTTAGCGAACATGTTTTATGGAAGGTAAACCAAAAAAAACAAACCGTAGTTTGTGTATTATGGGGCAATCATGCGATTCAAATAGGAAAGCAATGTATTACAAGTCCGCAACATATACTACTGACAAGTGCGCATCCATCGCCATTTTCTGCCCATCGTGGCTTTTTTGGTAGTCGTCCCTTCTCAAAAACGAATGCTTTTTTACAAGAAAATCAACTGTCGCCGATTGATTGGCACCTCGACAATTTATAAAATTTTAGACATTTCAATTGTTGGTTTTATATGTGTTTTAGGGTCGATTGGATCAAACTGACGTAAATAAGCGATAACCTGGTTGGTTAGATACGTTGGTGTCGAAGCCCCGGAACTAACTGCTACATAGTGACAATTTTTTAACAATGATATATCAATATCATCGATACAGGTAATCGCAATGACCTTACCATTCGTGGATGTCTTAGCGATATCAGCTAATTTTTGGGTGTTGTTGGAATGTGTATCACCAATGATAAAAACGATGTCAACAAGCGGATCGATAGTAGCAATGGCCTCTTGTCGAACGCGGGTTGCCTGACATGTTTCTTTGGAAATTTTTAAATTTGATAATTTTTCTTTTGCATATTCACAAATATCATATACATTATATAAAGACATCGTTGTTTGATTTGTGATAACATACTTATGGTTATCGGCCAATCTGTCGATATCTTTTTTATTACAGATCATATGTATTTTGGAAGGACAAATGGAAATAGCACCTTCGGCTTCCGGGTGTCCTTGTTTTCCAATATATAAAATATGGTATCCCTGTCTTAAATAGTTACGAATGGTGTTATGTGATACTATCACATCAGGGCAAGTGGCGTCGACAATGGTAAGCCCCTTTTTTTTGGCTTTTTCAAATACGGCATCACTTGCTCCGTGTGCAGTTATAATAACAGTGCCATGATCAATTTTGTCTAACAGTGCCAATCTTGTGGATCCTGGTTCATCAACCGTTATAATTCCCATACTAGTTAGGGCATCAACGATATATTGATTGTGCACGATCCTTCCTAATATATAAATAGGTTTTGGACTTTTAGCACTCTTTTTTACAATGGTAATGGCATTGATAACACCTGAGCAATAGCCTCTAGGTGTAATAGCTTGTACTTTCATGATTTTCACCTCATTGAGGATATTATATCATATTATCGAACAAGGGTTTATTCTTCGCACTTTCTTTTTTTGTGTCACTATCTTCCATTAATATCTTTTCCATTTCTTTATCGTCCTCGTCACCGACAATAACGGCATCTTCTATTTCTTCCTCTTCGTTTTGATCTTGCAAGGCTTCATCAATTTCATCTAGGTCATCCAAATCTAGGGAGTTCACCTTTTTTACTGCCTTCATAATACGCATCGCATTTTTTGTGTTATATAGTAAAGGTTTGGCTTGACCAATAATGGGTAGTACCTGATTAATCGTAGAAATTGTTTTGGTTGCTCCAGAGAGTGTGGAACGTAAAGAGAGGCCATTAATACCATCGACAAATTGACTTAACCAATGGTTACTAGGGCGACGTTGCGGTTGGGCCATATAGGGATTATATGGCATTTGTCCTGGTTGCATCGGATAGGTCTCCATTGTTTGTGGATAGGGTGTTGTATTCATTGGCGGATACACGTTTGACATAGCAGGATAGTTTTCATCATAAAAAGGATACATAATAATTACCTCCTACTGTATATATATGCGTCTATAAGTAAAATGTTAGTCTTTATCCAATATCACATGTTGCTTGTAAATCGATAGCGTAACTGGTAGAATTAGTACGTATTGGATAAAAAGGAGGAGTTACATGAAATCATTTCAATCGTTTTGCTTACCGGACTTTTGTAATCAAGTAATTCAAGAAAAGGGTTTTACAGCCCCTACAACAATTCAGGAAAAAGTTATTCCCTTGTTCCAGAAGGATAAAGATATTATTGGTATATCACAAACGGGGACAGGTAAAACACATGCGTTTTTACTTCCTATTATGGAACGTATGGATATTACAAAAGATCAGGTACAGGCGGTTATCACGGCTCCTACTCGTGAACTTGCATCACAGATTTTTCAACAGGCAAAATTGTTTGTAAAATATCAACCACAATTGCGTATATCCCTCATTGTTGGTGGAGAAGACCGTCAAAAATCGATTGCGAAACTAAACAAGCAACCGCATATCGTCATTGGGACACCGGGACGAATCAAGGATTTATCACTGGACAGCCAAGCCCTACAAATAACAACAGTCGATGTAGTTGTGATAGATGAAGCAGATATGACACTAGAATTCGGATATTTAGAGGATATCGATGCCTTCTTAGGTAAAATGAAAAAGGACTTACAATTACTAGTTTTTTCGGCTACGATACCACAGATGTTAAGGCCTTTTTTAAAGCAATATATGAAGACACCAACGATCATTGAAATCGACCAACATAAAGTAACGAGCGATCAAGTTGAACACATTTTAGTTGCTACGAAACATAAGGATCGGATCCAAATTTTGGAAAGCATGATGCAAATTATTAAGCCTTATATATGTCTTATCTTCTGTAATACTAGAAAAGAAGCCCAAAGTGTCTCGCAACAGTTACGCAACGATGGACTTACCATTGGGGAATTGCATGGTGATTTGGAACCACGAGAACGAAAGAAAACAATGCGTCGCATTCATGCTATGGAGTATCAATTCGTTGTAGTAACCGATATTGCGGCTAGAGGAATTGATATTGATGGCGTTAGTCATGTCATTAATATGGGATTACCGAATGATATTGATTTCTATATCCATCGTAGTGGACGATGTGGGCGTTTAAAATATACAGGTATTTGTTTTAGTTTGTACGATAGTAAAGAAGAAAATAAAATTGTAGCCTTAGAACGTCGCGGTATTAGTTTTCAAAACTGGAGTATTGAAAACAATCAATTTACCGATTTAGGGCCTCGCAAAAAAAGAGTGAAGCGCGTGCGACAACAAACAGAATTGGAAAAGAAGGTACAAAGTATCGTGCGTAAACCGACGAAGGTAAAGCCAGGATATAAGAAAAAACGAAAAAGAGAAATTGATACGATTGTTCGTAAACAAAAACGTACTATGATTCAACAAGATATTCGTCGTCAAAAAAAGGAACGATATCGCCAAGCACAAATAGAAAAAAGACAAAAGGAGGAAAATAATGAAAATTGGTAGTCATGTATCCATGTCTGGAAAAGAGATGCTATTAGGGTCTGTAAAAGAAGCTATCTCATATGGTGCTAATACGTTTATGTTTTATACAGGAGCACCACAAAATACGGTTCGAAAACCGATTGATCAGTTACATATTGAAGAGGCGCATGCCTTAATGAAAGAACATGATATCAACGCTGATGATGTTGTGGTACATGCCCCTTATATTATAAATTTAGGAAATACGGTAAAGCCGGATACCTATGAATTAGCCGTATCCTTTTTACAAAAAGAAATTGATCGATGTGAAGCAATGGGAATGCATCGGCTGGTTTTACACCCTGGTGCACATGTTGGTGCTGGTCGTGAGGCGGGTCTTAAAAGTATTGTAAAAGGATTAAATACGGTATTACAAACTCCAGGACCAGTACGCATTGCACTAGAAACAATGGCTGGTAAGGGTACTGAATTAGGTCGTGATATAGAAGATATTCAGTATATCATTTCCCATTGTGATTACCCAGAACGATTAGGGGTTTGTTTGGATACTTGTCATATCCATGATTCCGGAGTACCTTTAGAAACTTTTGATGACTATTTAGCAGATTTTGATCGTGCTATCGGTATTGATAAAATATTAGTCATGCATATTAATGATTCAAAAAATGTGTGTGGAGCTCATAAGGATCGTCATGAAAATATTGGTTTTGGCCATATCGGTTTTACCGCTCTAAATCATGTTGTACATCATCCGAAGTTAAAAGATATTCCAAAAATATTAGAAACACCGTATGTAAATAAACGAGCACCGTATAAAGAAGAAATAAAAATGTTAAAAGCTAAAACTTTTAATGAAAATTTAATTAAAATATTAGAAGAAAACTAAAAAGAGAGCCTAGACTCTCTTTTTTTCATTCATCATAAGGATGATTTCTTTTTTAAGTTCGTTAACCATGTCTTCTTGTTTGACTTTGCGGACGATTTCTCCTTTTTTAATTAACATTCCTTCTTCTTTTCCACCAGCAATTCCTATATCTGCATGTTTTGCCTCACCTGGTCCATTTACAGCGCAACCCATAATGGCTACCGTAATATCACTATGTATGGTGAGTAAGAAGTTTTCTATTTCTTTGGCGATGGGAATTAGATCATATTGGATTCTACCACACGTTGGACAAGACACTAACGTAGGGATATTACGCATTAATCCTAATTCTTTTAACATCGTTTTTGCGACTCTGATTTCTTCTACAGGGTGATCGCTTAAGGAAATACGGATGGTATCACCAATTCCTTGTTGAAGAAGGGTTCCGATACCTAAGGTCGATTTAATCGTTCCACCAAGCAAGGTACCCGATTCGGTTACACCAAGGTGCAACGGATAGTTAAATTCTTGACTAGCCAGTTGGTAAGATTCAATAGCTAATAATGTTTGGGATGCTTTTAGAGAAATACAAATATCATGAAAGTCCAAAGATTCTAATATAGCAACATGGCGGCGGGCACTCTCAACCATACCCTGGGCAGTTGGTTTATGATATTTTTTAAGAATATCTTTTTCTAAGGAACCACTATTAACCCCAATGCGAATCGGGATATGATGTTCCTTACAAGCCGTAACCACTTGTTGGATCCGCTCGATATTACCAATATTACCGGGATTGATACGAATTTTATCAATACCCGAGTCAATAGCTAATAGTGCCAAGCGATAATCAAAATGAATATCGGCCACTAAAGGGATCGAAGTTTGTGCTTTGATTGCTTGGATGGCATGGGCATCTTCTTTATCTAGAACGGCTAGTCTAACAATTTGACAGCCAGCATTTTGTAGTTGTTGTATTTGATCGACAGTAGCTTGAATATCTTTGGTTTTGGTTGTTGTCATCGATTGTATAACAATAGGATGTTCATCTCCAATAATAACATTTCCGACAGATATAGCTCTTGTTTTTTTTCTTAGCATAATTATCTCCTTACGAAAATAAGTATACCATAAATACAAAATATAGGTCCTATTGTTGTATCATAATATTTTCAAATTGTTCTAATAACTCTGCAAAATATTGGAAGGCATCTTCATATATATGATCATCCAGTGGATTGACACCAGCTTCCTGTAATAGATCCATTGGTGCTTTACTACTACCCGATCTTAAAAATTGTAAATAGCGATCCACTTGTTCTTGATCCCCTGATAAAATCCGTTTTACAATTGCTAGAGCAACCGTGATGCCGAGCGTATACTTATATACATAATAGTTATAGTAGAAGTGTGGAACATAATAACAAGACCAACCGGTTAATGGATCTAAAGTAACGTCTTTACCGAAGTATTCCTCACTTAGTTTTGTATATAAATCAGTAATATTTTTAGATGCCAGAGGTTCATTTTTTTCTGCCATCGTATGTAGTTTGTATTCAAAGTCAGCGAACATAGGTTGACGGAATAGTAAACCAACACAGTTTTCTAATTGTTCATAAATATAATAGGCCTTTTCTTCCGGTGTGCTAGCATGTTTAATCATGTGGTTGATGAGTAATGTTTCATTAACAGTGGAGGCTACTTCCGCAACAATAATGCGATAGTTTGCATTGCAATATGGTTGGTGATGATTCGAAAAATACGAATGGACACTATGTCCCAATTCATGAATCATCGTTGTTAGTGAGTTATAATCACCAATAAAGTTCATTAAAATAAATGGTTTTGTATCGTAACTACCGCTGGAATAGGCACCGGTTCGCTTACCTTTAGTCGGATAGAAATCAATCCATCTTTCCTGTTTCGCTTTTTCAATAATCGAGGCATACTCATTTCCAAAAGGTTGAATACATTCATGAATGATAGAAAAGCATTCTTCTAGGCTAAAATTCTTGGTAACATTTTTTACTAAAGGAACAGTCAAATCATAATTATATAACGTTTCTTTTTGAAGGATTTGTTTTTTTAGCGCATTGTATTTATGGAAAAGTGGGCGATAGGTAGTATTTGCCATCGATAGTATTTTAAAGAATAAGGCACTAGGGACTTCATCATCAAAGACGCTTGCCTCTAGTGAGCTATCAAATTTACGAACATTTGCATAAAAGCTATCTCTTTTCATGACACCCGATAAGGTTGTTGCATATGTGTTTTCTAATTTTTGATATTCTTGATAAAACTTATGATAGGCTTGTTTACGTACGGCCTCGTTTTCATTCTTTAAAAATTTGGTTAACGTTGCCCCATTTAAAGTATGTGCCTTATTATCAATCATCACATCTTCATATTCCAGGCGAAGGGAATCAAAAACTTGGCTACCTGTATTACTAATGGTGCTCACTTTCGCTAATAATTCCTCTTGTTCTGGTGGTAACATATGGGGTTTATAGGCAAGGATATTTCCTAGCTTGTATCGGTACTTTTTCATATTGGGATGTTCTATGTACTGTAATACTGCCTCTTCGTGTGCACATATTTCGGTATCAATAAAGGATAATGAAACAGAGGCTGTATTAATCAGATTCATAACCGTTGCTAGCATCGTTTGATACGTCTGATTTTCTGGTTCTACATCACATTGTAAATGGGCGTAGCAATATAATTTATCAATATATCGACCCGCATCATCATTTTTTGTAAGAAAATCTTCTAAATTATCTAGTGATGTTGTTAGTTTGCCTTTATAATCAGCTAACTGTTGCATTAATGATTCTGCTATTTTGACATCTTCTTGGAAGGCTTCGTAAGAGGCATATATTGATTGGACATCCCAGGTACTTGCCTTGTCTATATCTTTTCTTTCCATGTTTTCCTCCTTATTATACAAAAAACTCCATCATTAGATAGAGTTTACTAATTTCGCTAATCGAGACTTTTGTCTGCTAGCATAATTTCGATGATGAATACCTTTTGTTACAGAGGCATCTAATTTTGATGCAACTGTATTATAAGCTACGATCGCTTCTTCTTTGTTGCCTGCTTCCACGGCTGCTTTTACTTTCTTAATAGCTGTTTTCAAAGCAGATTTATATGATGTATTTTTTAATCTTTTCGCATTATCA
>CAKVJS010000004.1 GCA_934754755.1 uncultured Erysipelotrichales bacterium | reverse complement strand
TTCAGTTCTATTGCTTATTTTAGGAAATCATTACAGGAGATGATAAACAGTATGTTATCATCTTTTTATTTTTATGATAAGATCTAGCTGCATAGTATATGAAATACAAAATTAATAACCATAAATTAAATATCTGATTAAGGAAGATTTTGGTTTAATAGATTATGATAGAAATTTGTGTTGCGTATTAAAAAAGATAACTAATAAATAGTTATCGAGATAGATAAATTAAATCCTTTTACAATCCAATATATATTGTTAAAAATATAAACTTTTGGTCTGTTGACATGACATTATAGTACTTGATTTGGTCATGGTTAAACCAAGTTTTTAGATTAATTATTTTTATCCGTCGATTTTACAGTTTTGATGGTTTTGCGTTCACAACGCCTGTTATACATACAGCATTCGTTGATAAAAGCAGTCTGTAGTATAAGAAATCATCCTTTTATCAGCGCATCACAAATAAAACTAGTTTTATCGGTATTTATAGTAATCACGATGTGACAAAATAGAACGTTCTTAATAAAAGAAAGGAGGTGAGATGAAGCAGAGTTAAGTGAATTATTAATATAGCTAGGTATAAAGCCTAATAAAAGCTATTGCTATATGCACTCTATAATATAAACAAGGAATAGTATAGATTTTGCGATATCTTTGGACATTCAAAATAATATCATACGGCTTATTGAGTAGTAAGAATATGTCGATGCTATTTGTTTTTATGAATAAACATTATATAAGACAGAATTGAAATAATATAATAAGAAATACTAATAAATTCGTTTGTATATAGTAATAGCCTAAATACTTTATTAGAAGCTTATATAAATTATATATTATAATATGCATAAATTTACTAATTACAGTAGTTATATAGGGGGAAAATATGCTTATACTATTGTAAATATAATAGATATTATGTAGAATTAAACAGAAGACAAAAGTGAGGATATTGTCAAGTATAATAAATAATAAGAATGATGGGATATCATGAAAGGGGAATATTTATGTTAGTTAATCCAATATTTGAAAACGCAAGTCATGGGTCGCTAGGTAATACTATATTTGCGTATATTCGCGATAAGATTTTGAACGGGGAATATAGAAATGGTGAAAAGTTAAATGAAATTGCTTTATCTAGGGAGTTGCATATATCAAGAACACCTATTCGGGAAGCATTAAAGCAATTAGAATTAGAGGGTTTAGTTAAGAATGTCCCCAATCGAGGTGTATATGTATTAGGGTTTTCTACACGTGATTATCATGATATGATTGAAGCATGTCGATCTTTAGAGGGAGTCGCTATTCAACTGGCGATTGATCGTATGACTGAGGAACAATTACAGGAATTAACCGAAATATATGATTTAATGGAGTTTTATGCTATGAAGGAGAATTATGATAAATTTCGTGACTTACAAGTTGCCTTTCATGAATCGATTTATCGATGCACACACTCGCAATATTTTGAAAAAATATTAAAGGATATTAATTACTATATTTCATTTTCTACTAAATATCGTAAGAATTACAACTTAGATACAATTATTCAACAATACAGAGGGGTCTTTCAAATGATGATAGAAAAGAATAAAGCATTAGCTAAGGAGAAAATGGAGAATATATTTTTAAGTTTATAGAATCATTCATGTAAATATATAACAAAAATAATTGTTTATAAATAAAAACATGGTATAATGGTAGCGCATCATGCGTTAGTTACCAAGTAGAATATGATGTATGATAGGGGACGTAGCTCCTCTTTTTTTATAGGAGGATTTGAATGGGTATACATAAATATAAAAGTGGGTATAAAAAGGGAATTAAAAATACAATTGGGGATGTATATGGTGTACGTATTGGACATACAACGATCCATCAAGGTGATATACATACGGGCGTAACGATTGTATTACCAAGTACAGAATCGATATTCTTACATAAATTACCAGCAGCTATGCATGTGATTAATGGATTTGGGAAAACAACAGGATTGGTTCAGATTGATGAAATGGGGGTATTAGAAAGTCCCATAGCTTTAACAAACACACTTAGTGTTGGTACAGTACAACAAGCATTAGTTAACTACATGTTACAACAACATCGTGATATCGGAAATACAACAGGAACGATTAATGTAGTGGTAGGAGAATGTAACGATAGCTATTTAAATGATATTCGGGCTTGTTATATAGAACCGCAACATGTATATGACGCAATTAAAAGCGCAAGCAATGAGGTAGAAGAGGGAAGTGTCGGTGCTGGAGCAGGTATGTCTTGTTATGAAATGAAAGGCGGTATTGGTTCTTCTTCGCGCATCGTTACGTTGGATAATAAAGAATATGTAATCGGTACTTTAGTATTGTCTAACTTTGGTTTAAAGAGTGATTTTATAGGCGAAAGAAAAGCAGAAGTAGACATTGAACAAGGATCCTGTATGATGATTATTGCAACCAATATACCGATGGATAGTCGTCAATTAAAACGAGTTTGTAAAAGAATGGCCGCACCACTATGTAAAACGGGATCTTACTTAGGAAATGGTAGTGGTGATATTGCGCTTGCTTTTTCGACAGCTTCCCCTATTCCACACTATCCTAGTCATGATATTATGCACTTTCCGGTAGTGCATGAATCCTGCATGGATACGATCTTTCGAGCAAGCATTGATTCCATGCAGGAGGCAATTCTATCGTCACTGTGGCATAGTCATACAACAGTAGGACGAAACGGGAATATTCGTGCTAGTATTCACGACTTGAACAAATAGCTTTCATATCGCATTCAAATAGATTACAATATAGGCAATAAGGAGTTTATTTATGGATAAAAAGGAATTTTCATTAACTTCAATACAATTAAAAAAAAGTCATGTATTTCGAGATGCGATTCATAACTATATTTATGTAGAAAACCAGGTTATATTAGATTTAATAGATACTAAGGAGATGCAACGGTTACGGCGGATTAAACAATTAGGTGGTATTTATCAAGTGTATCAAAGTGCGGAACACTCGCGTTTTTCTCATTCACTAGGAGTGTATTACATTATCACTAAGATGTTAGAAAAAAACTGTATTGGTCAGTCCATTAGTGATTATGATAAAATAACGGTCATGTGTGCTGCTTTATTACATGACATAGGCCATGGGCCATTTTCGCATAGTTTTGAAGAAGTGTTTGACTTGTCTCATGAAGACTATACGGTTCGTATTATGTTAGGTGACAGTGAAGTACAGCGGGTATTAGAGGACTTCCATCCAGGCTTTAGTCAAGTGGTTAGTAGTGTGATACAAAAAACGCATCCCAATAAAATACTAATTCAAATGGTCAGCAGCCAATTGGATGGGGATCGAATGGATTACTTACTTCGCGATTCGTATTTTACAGGAACTACCTATGGCCATTTTGATCTTACTCGGATATTACGTATTATGCAGGTGCATGATGGTCAAATCGTTTATAAAGAAGCCGGCGTACAAGCGATTGAGGATTATATTTTAGCTCGTTATCAAATGTATTGGCAAGTCTACTATCATCCGACTGCTCGTAGTTATCAACAATTATTAATCAGTGCCTTTAAGCGCATTAAAGACCTTTATCAAGAGGGAAAAATAAAAGAAGATATTTATTACTTAGAACCCTTTTTACGAGGCAATGTAAGTGAACAAGAATATCTATTATTGGATGATGGTGTCGTCTTGTATTATTTCCAACGTTTAAGTAGTTGTGACGATGCTATATTACAGGATTTAACCCAACGATTTTTACACCGCCGTTTATTCAAATACAAAGATTTTAGTACGAAGCAAGAAATTGAATTGTTGGCACAATATTATGCAAAACAGGGATATCCTTCGCGCTATTACATTCGTAGTGATGACCAAAGTCAAATTCCGTATCAATATCATGAAAATGATTCGATTCAAATTCTAAAAGGATCCAAGTGCATTGCGCTACCGGAAATATCAGAAATTGTAGGTGCGATTATTCACGCCAAAAAGAAAAAAGATGATAAGATCTTTTTTCCAGGATGATACTATTTAGTCTTTTTTAAACCAGTATATAGATCCCTTGTCATCATTCTCGCCGGTTATTGGATTAATACTTCTTTGTTCAATATGTTCGGTTGGTTTATACCAAGAGGGATCTTTTTCCTTACTGGTGTATCTTAAAATATCAGCCATGATTTCCTTTGGTGCTGCTCTATCTTCATATTTATTTAAGGGCTTATTATCATCAAAACCGGACCAACTTGCAATTAAAATAGCGGGATTGTAACCAACTGCTAAACTATCGTAATCCGTGGATCCAGTTTTTACAGCATAGGTATTTTTGAAGCTGTAATCTTCCATTGTTGCTCTTAAATAAGTACTAAGCTGTTTATTGAAAGTACCGGTTAATAATTGATTAACTAGTAAGCACGACTCTTGGTTAAATAATGGCTTACTTTTTTCTTTTCGTTGATATAGAATATCACCACGATTATTAGTAATTGTTTCAATTGTATGTAGGGGGGTATAACTACCTTCACTCGCTAATGTATTATACATATTCGCTAATCCATATATGTTGGTTTCCATAGTCCCTAAGGCTAGGGCGGGAATGCGAGGGACATCTTTATAACCAAACTTCTCAATGAGTTTCGCTAAATTATCTTCGCCTAAGAACATATGTGATTTCACAGCATAAATATTATCTGACACTGCAATTGCCTGGGGTAATCTCTTTATGGGCATAGCGGTTTGCATAATTTGCGGGACTATAGGTGGAACCGTTAGATAGTTTAAAAGTTGTCGGCTCATCCGAAAATTTAGTAATCGGGGTAAAGCCATTTTCTAAGGCTAGATAGTATAGGAATGGTTTAATCGTACTTCCGATTTGTCGTTTTGCATCGAGTGCCCGGTTATATTGTGAAATCGTATAATCATTACCGCCTAATAAAGCTAACACTTTACTACTATATGGCTCCACAATAATACTTGCGGTTTCCACCTTTGATCCATCGGTGTGTTTTTTTGTACTTTCGGATAATGACTTTTGGTAGTTAGGATCCAAACTTGTGTATATATTTAAACCTTGATTTGTATACGTATCGTTATAAAAACCAAGTTCATCCAATTCCTTAATAACTGTATCTTTATAGTAGTGATTCGACATCGCTTCTGGTAATGCATGCTCCTGACTTAACGTAAGTTTACTATTTTTTACCATCGTGAAATCTTTCTTGGCAATCATCTTATCATTAACCATTCGTTGTAAAACGGTGTTTTGCCTTTTCTTGGCTGCTTCTGGATGCAATAGCGGTGAATAATAGCTAGGGCCATTTACGACACCGGCTAACATACTACTCTCATTTAGATCCAAATCTTTCGCTGATTTATTATAATAGTACTTAGATGCATTTTCAATACCATAAATACCGTGTCCAAAGTATACATTATTAATATACCCTTCTAATATATCATCCTTTGTTAAGTGGGTTTCCAACCGCATTGTTAAAAAAGCTTCCTTGACCTTTCGAGACCATGATTTTTCATTAGTTAAATACAATAGCCTCGCATATTGTTGGGTTATACTACTGGCCCCCTGGTTTTTTCTACCACGATTAAAATTAATAAATACAGCACGACTAATACCGATAGGATCAAATCCTCGGTGTTCATAAAAACGGTGATCCTCAATAGCTACTATACTTTTTAAAAAATAAGGACTGACGTCTTTTATTTGCACATACTGTCCTTTGAAGTTGTTGATGGATTGATAAAATAAGGTATCCGAGTTATCATACATTTTTATATATTGATTGCGATTGTTATTTGGTTTTCCGGTAAAGTAGGCAATGGTATAACAAAGCAAAACAAAAACCATAACCGCAATAAGAATACCACATACAATTTTTATAATTCTTTTTTTCACTTTTCTCACCCCGATGTATTCTTACCGTAATTATGGTATAATAAACTATACAGGTGATTTAATGACAAATAAAATAGAGATAAGTTACACAGCTATATTTAAATACGATACAGATCGACAAAAATACCAATATCAAGGCGAAGCGTGGTATGAAAAAAAGGACGATTCGGTTGTTATTTCTTTTGTGGATGGAGAAAATAAAACATCGCTTCGCGTGCAGGAACAAGCAGTCTATCTACAAAACAATGCTTCTTGTCTACAACTACAAAAGGGAGTTATCGTTCATAATCAGTATCAAACGATGTATGGGGCAATGCATATCGATGGAAGGTTAGAGACAGTAGAGATTGGTGATACGATAAAAATACGATACCAATTATTGGATCAGGGAAGTTTACTTAGTACAGTATATATACTAATTACTTTTTCTGGAGGGTTACATGTATAAAAAGATAAATACGCGTATTTTTATTTATTCTTTGTTTGTGTTGCTGCAAGCTGCCTTACTTATATTTGTGCTTTTGCGGGTGGTTTTGTATACGCCGGTTTTAACATATGGTGCAAAGTTATTAAGTTTTTGTACTGTTTTTTATCTTTTAAATAAACAAGAAGATCCTGGATATAAAATTAGTTGGGTTATTATTTTGTTAGTATTGCCGTTACTTGGTGGTATTATTTATGTTCTTTTTGGAAACAAACGTCCTTCATATAAGATGCGACGTAATTTTGCGTTGCAAGAGGAACAATTAGAAAACAAAACTACACCAAGTAACCAATTAGGTCAGCCAGCGTACTATTTACATACAGTTGGTTTTTCAGGTTATGATTATGATATGATTCAATATTATTCATTAGGACAAACGCAGTTTAAAGATATGGTGGAAGCTTTGCATAAAGCAAAACATTTTATTTTCTTAGAATACTTCATTATCGCCAAAGGATATGTATATAATACGATCCTTTCAATTTTAAAACAAAAAGTAAAAGAGGGCGTCGAAGTACGCTTATTGTATGATGATGTTGGTTCTATTTTATTACCCCGCACTTATGATAAACAATTACAGGAGGATGGTATTCAGGCAGTCCGCTTTAATCCATTCATACCTGTCATCTCCCTTGCAATGAATCATCGTGACCACCGGAAAATAATGATCATCGATGGGCAAGTTGGCTTTACGGGTGGGATGAATTTAGCTGATGAATATATAAATAAAAAAGATAAATATGGACATTGGAAAGATACCGGTATGAAAATCACTGGCAATGGAGTTTGGGGATTAACCAAGATTTTTTTAACTACTTGGAATGCTTGTCGTAATACGAAAGAAGAATATGAGAAATACCAATGCATACAGAAAATAGGCCAGCAGGATGGCTTTGTTATACCATATGGAGATAGTCCATTAGACAATGAACCAGTGGGACAAAATGTATATGTCAACATGATCAATCAAGCAAAACAATATATTTATATATTCACCCCTTATTTAATCTTAAATGAAATGTTAGAAACATCGCTTATTCTTGCGAGTCAAAGAGGTGTTGATGTACGAATATGTATGCCTGGAATACCGGATAAAAAAATAATCTTCCGGGTTAGCCGTTCCTATTACCCTTCCTTACTTGCTCATGGAATTTCGGTGTATGAATATACCCCTGGATTTATTCATGCAAAAAGCCTTATTTGCGATGATATAGTAGCGACTGTAGGAACAATTAATTTTGATTATCGTAGTTTATTTCTCCATTTCGAATGTGGTATATACCTATATAAAACACCAGCGATTGCAGAAATGAAAAAAGATTTTCTACAAACAATAAAAAGAAGTGAAGAAATTACGAGTGATCAAATAAAAAGGGGGAAGTGTATTGGAATATATGAATTTATCTTACGGTTATTCGCCCCTTTATTATAATATAAGGTAATTTTTCACTAAAAAAGATAAAAAAGTGTAAATAACGATAGAGAATCTATTGTATAGAGCTCACATCAGTATTATAATATGTTATGATATGAAAACGCTGCAAAGTGATAGGAGGGCGTTTCTTGCGAAAACTAACAATATTAGAGCACTTACAAAAACAACAGGATTATACGCCAATTACTTTTTTTGTCGATTATTTTAAGGTATCTACCCGTACCATCCAAAAGGATATTTCTGAATTGATTCATACGGGTAAAAGCAATGGCTATTATTTATATTTGAAAAGAGGTAAGGGGTATGTTCTAGAGGTCGAAGAGTCTACGCTTTTTTTCGCATATCTACAGGAAATGCGAAATAGTAGCATTAACTATTCGGCGGTACTAGAAGATATTATTGCCTTGATTGCATTACAACCAAGCTATATTACATTACAAAGTATTGCAGATAGCTTATTTATTAGCCGTTCCTCATTAAAGAAATACTTGCAACAGGGGAGTGATTTGATAGAAACGTATCAATTATCGCTAGAATCCAAAGCGCATTATGGGGTTCGTATTGCACAACCATTAATACAGCGAAGGGAATTATTACTTTATTTATATAGTCATAATAGCTTATCTAAAGATACCATTGATGCATCGATAGGTACCGATGGTAGTGAAATCAAAGAGAGGGTAATCGAGTATATCAAAGAACAACAACGGGTGATTAATTACCCGCAACTGGAGATGTTACTTAATTGGTTAAAAATCACCATATATATTTATATAAGGCAGCTGATAAAAGAAGAAATACTTATTGAAAATCAAATATTTCAATTTATATCACAACAATATGATACGTATTATAATGCGGATATACCTGTTTTCTTAGAGTTATGTAAAGCTTATACGAAACCTAAAAAAAGAATTAATGATGAAAGAATTCGCCATATCGTTACGGAATATTTAGGGATGTTAGATAAGAAAAAAGGAATGCATTTTCTAGAAGATGTCGATTGTATTAATCGACTGAGTGTTCATATATCGTCTTTATTAGAAAATTCTTTATTCTCTATTTCTTATCATAATCCGGTTGCAGATGAGTTAGTGATGCTTTTTAATATGGTCATAGGTTTAAGCGCTATTTTAGAAAAAGAATTTTCGATTCAAATAAATAAAGATGAAATGGGCCTGATGACTACCTACTTTTTATTACATATGGAAAAAGAAACGCGATACCATCTATCACGATATTCGAATATTGCGGTTATTTGTTCTAGTGGGGGAGGTAGTGCCCATTTAATTAAACTTAAGATGCAGACATTATTTAAAGAAGCTACGATTCAAACTTTTTCATTGTTACAAATGGCAGAAGTTCATGATTTTAAACCAGATCTTATTTTTTCTATCATGCCACTTTCTGAATCCTTTAACGTTCCTTGTATCTATATTAAGGAGTTATTAGACGATTATGACATCTTACGCATTAAACAATTATTACCGGTTGATAATCAAATACAAATTTCGATGCAGGATAATTTTATGAATCATTTTTTTGATCCTTCCTTTTTTTCGATTGTTGATACGTTGGATGATTATTGGACTTGTTTATCGAATATGTCACAATCCTTGGAACAGGCCAATATCGGTGGAACCGGGTATAGCCAAATGGTATTACAACGAGAACAATATGCTTCTACGATATATCTCAATGGGGTTGTGATTGCGCACCCTATAGAAATGTGCGCGAATAAAGATTGCATAGCGGTCAAAATTATAAAAAAACCATTTATCCAAGATCAAAAACCGGTGCGCATTATATTTATGGTCGCCTTAACGAAACAAAATATCGCTATGCATACGGAAATTACGAGTCGTTTATTTGCGATTATGCACCATTATACACTTGTGGAAAATATTACAAAAGTACATACATTTCAAGAGTTTCTCGCAATTTTAAATGAAAAACAATAAAGGACGTGCGTCCTTTTTCATTTTAATATGAAAAAATAAACCTTTTGTTACGATAACGTATCCATTTATAATAACATAGGAAAAAGAAGTGGATAAAGGGGGTGAAAAAAGGTAATAGGTTCTTTCTATTATCGCGATATGGGAAAATATAAAGTGGATATCGATGTAATGAAACAATTTTTCGACGTGCATGCGATTGCTACCAGGGAAACACAAGTGCGCGATCTAATCGTCAAAGATGCAACCGGGGATGTTACGTATGATGGCCTAGGAAGTGTGATTGTACATCACCCAGGATGCGGACCTAAAATTTTGTTTATGAGTCATATGGATGAAGTTGGGTTTATGGTACAACATATTAGTCCGGATGGGTATATTTATGTCATTCCAATCGGAAATGTAGACAATCGTGCCAAAAGTTATCAAAAGGTAGTAATTACGACACAACAGAACGAAAGCTATATTGGTCTACTACAAACAAGTCATGATCGATTGTATATTGATATTGGTGTTGATAGTTCCCAAGAAATTATCGATCGACATATTGCGATTGGTGATATGGTCACTTTCGCCAGTGAAACGTGTCAATTAAATGACAACCGTATGATGGCTAAGGCAGTCGATGATCGCATTGGTTGTTACATTCTTAGCCAATTAGATCGTACTATGTCTTCTATCAAGCATCCCAATGATCTCTACTTTGGCTATACGAGTAGTGAAGAAGTGGGTGCTAGAGGTGGAAAATGTGTCAGTGATCTAGTCGATCCTGATATTATCTTTGTAATTGATGTAGCGAGTACAAAGGAAAATATTGCGGACTTTGAAAACCATCGAAAATTAGGGCAAGGGTATTTGTTAGTGCAATATGATAAAACAATGATTCCCAACCCAAAATTAATTACCTATTTAAAAGAATTATCAGCGCAACACAATATTGCCTTCCAATGCGATATGTTTGCGGGAGGGGGTACCGATGGTGCGTTGAGCCATCTATTCAATGGTGGTAAATTAGCTGTTGTTTTAGGTGTTCCATTGCACTATTGCCATGGCAGTTATTCCATTTTTGATGTGCGTGATATGGAAAGTTTAATGCAACAAATAGAGGCCATCATCGCGACCCTTGATGCGTCTACCTTTAGTAAAATAAAGCAGTTTAATTAGGAGAAAGAAAGAATATGAGTGAACAAGAAAAACAAGTCATGGCCATTATTGCGGGATCTGGAGACAGTAAAGCAAAAGCATTTGCGGCCTTACAAAAAGTAAAAGAAAACAAATATGAAGAGGCAAAGGATTTATTAAAACAATCAAGGGAAGCCGACATTGTGGCGCATCAAACGCAAACGAATTTAATTCAAGCCCAATTTCAAGAAGATGTAGAAAGTCCTATTGTGAATCTATTAATGGTACATGCCCAAGATCATTATATGTGTGCGCAATTAGCGAGAGATTTAATTGAAATGTTAGTCGATGTATTTGAAGCGAAGGAGGAGAAGTAAGATGAAAATATTATTATGTTGTTCTGGTGGTTTATCAACAACCATGTTAATGGATAGTATGAAAAAAACAGTCCACAATAGTCAAAAATTAAAAGATGAAGATTTTACGTTTAAAGCAATCCCAACCGATTTATTAGAAACGGAAGTAGATGATACAGACGTATTAGTATTGGGACCACAGGTAGCGCACCGTTTGGATGCGATTACACCAATCATTAATCCCAAAAAAATTCCTTATGTTATTATCGATCAAGAAACATACGGTAGCATGGATGGAGCAACAGCCTTAAAGATGGCGTTAGTTGCGTATAAAAAAGCGCAACAATAAAGAGAAACATAAAAATAAAAAATAGAGATATAAGATAGGAGACATGCAATGTTTACTGGTTTTGAAGCATTTATGCAGCGTTATATCACCCCTATCGCTAATAAAATGGACAAACAACCCCATTTAAATGCGGTTAAAAAATCCATGGTAGCGATGACCCCAATTTTAATTATAGGAAGTTTATGTTTGGTGCCTGCTGCCATTCCAAATATGATTGGGAAACACAATGCGATATCTTCATTTATTATACAAAATGAAGAAAATATTAATATTCCGTATTTAGTTACGATGGCGATGATGAGTATCTACGTCTGTGCCTGTATCACCTATTTTCTAGGGACACATTATAAACAATATATTCCAGGATGTATGGTTATGGGTGTTGTTGGATTCTTCTTACTTGTGTTCCAAAAAACAGGTGATGGAATTGATATGACATACTTTGGTCCAAAAGGATTATTTATGGCTATTCTGGCCGGCCTATTATCGGTGGAATTATATCGGTGGTGTAAAAAGAAGAACTTTACCATCCGGATGCCAGAAGATGTTCCAGACTTTGTATCAAGTTCTTTTGAAGCCATTCCGGTTTCGGTTATTATCGTTGGTGTCTTTGGACTGTTACGTATTTTATCCTTATACGTATTCCATGTGTTACCACCAGAAGTATTAACGCCAGTATTACGACCATTAATTGGTTCTATGGATAATCCTTTTATGTTTTTCTTCTTACAGATATTATGTTGTTCTTTATTTTTCTTCGGTATTCACCCATCGGTACTGGGTGCTATTACATCACCGATTGCAACGCAATTTTTATCTGAAAATATTGAAGCAATGAAAAGTGGAAATCCATTACCTCACTTTTATACGCAAGGTATGAGTAGTGCGTTTGGTAACTTTACCGGAGCTGGGGTTACCTTTGGTTTAGTCTTTTGGTTCCTATTATCCAAAAACAAGGCCTATAAGAGTGTCGGTCGAGTCGCTTTAATACCCGCCTTATTTGGTATCAATGAGCCGATTATATTTGGTGGACCGATTGTCTTAAATCCAACGTTCTTCTTACCATATGTTTTAGGTGGTGCGATTTTAGGATCTTTCCCGGCCTTTCTAATGTGGGCTGGTATCTTAGCGAAGCCATTTTTTACCCCACCGTATGTAGGAGTATTCTTAGAAGGATTCCTAGTGAATGGGCATTGGTTAAGTATTGTTGTGTGTGCCTTCCAAATGATCGGATCAATTTTAGTATGGTATCCATTCTTTAAGATTTTTGAAAAACAAAACATAACGAAAAAGGAAAATAAAAAAGCTGTATCTTCTGAAGATCAAGATATTTTAGATGAATTAGATTTAGACTTTTAAGAGGAACGTATATGAAGCATAATTTTGATGAAGTAGTAGATCGATATAATACGTATTGTACACAATGGGATTATATCCAAGATCGATTTGGAAAAGCGAATATTCTACCCTTTTCCATATCCGATACCGATTTTAAGATACCGGTGGAAGTATATACGCAGTTACAAAAAGCACTAGAACAACAAATATATGGATACACTCGATGGAATCACCATGCTTTTAAAAGTGCTATTACGAATTATTTTCAACGGCGTTTACACTGCACCGTGCAGGAAGACTGGATTGCTTATAGTCCATCCGTCATTTATTCATTAAAAGTATTATTGGATATTTTAAGTAAACCAAAAGATGGCGTATTTGTATTAAAACCAATGTACGATGCCTTTTTCCATGTTATTGAAGACAATGATCGTAAGTTAATAACATCTTCTTTAACTTGTCATAATGATAAATATGAAATGGATTTTGTGGATATGGAAAATAAAATTAAGAATGCTAAGGTATTCTTGCTATGTTCACCCCATAATCCAACAGGTAAGGTATTTACCAAAGAAGAGTTAACCAAAATAGTATCCCTTTGTAAAAAGTATCAAATTCCGATTATTAGTGATGAAATCCATATGGATGTTATTATGCCTAACCATACCCACCATTCTATGTTATCTTTTCTCGATACGTATGAAGATATATATGTTCTTTCGTCGGGTAGCAAGACTTTTAATTTTCCAAGCTTAATCGGAAGTTACGCTTGTATTAGTAATAAAGAAGTATACGAACGTTTTGTCCACCGGACAAGACACCAGGACTTTGTGAATTCAGCAAGTTTACTTGGTATTCATGCAACGATGAGTGCGTATAATGAATGTGATTATTATGTAGAAGAATTAGTACAATATATATATGAAAACTTTACCTATGTGAAAAACTTTTTAGAAGAACATTTGCCAGATATTCATTTTATTATGCCACAGGCCACCTATCTAGCATGGATCGATTGTACGAATGTGCCGTTTAGTCAAGACGCCATCCAAGAGGCATTGATTCATGTTGGTGAGGTAGGTATTATGCGTGGTGAAGTATACGGGCAAGATAAGTATTTACGTTTAAATTGTGGTTGTCCTAGAAGTAAATTAGAAGAAGGAATGCAACGAGTGAAGAAGGCTATGGATAGCCTGTATCAAAAATAAGAAGTATATAATATAAGCAATGTGAAACCCTATAAGTAAAAGGAAGAAGGAAATACAATGTTAGAAGTATGTTGTGGTAGTTTTGAAGATGCTTTGCATGCCCATATCGGTGGAGCGCATCGCATTGAATTAAATAGTGCCTTGCATCTTGGTGGATTAACGCCGACAGTCGCCTGTTTGCGACTCGTTAAGAAACATACTTCCTTTCCCGTTATTTGTATGGTGCGAATGCGTGATGCCGGGTTCTGTTATAGTGATCGACAATATGAACAAATGGTAGAGGAAGCAAAGGTATTACTAGAAAATGGTGCAGATGGTTTGGCGTTTGGTTTTTTACTAGCGGATGCTTCCATTGATGAAAAGCGAACAAAAGAGTTTGTTACGCTTGTACATCGCTATAATAAGGAAGCTGTTTTCCATCGCGCCTTTGACTGTAGTACAAATCCACAAAAAAGCATGGAAACATTGTTGTCTTTACAGGTTGATCGCCTGCTTACTAGCGGCATGAAAAATACCGCGATGGAAGGGAAAGATTGCATCAAAATGTTACAACAAGAATATGGAGATAAAATTGAAATATTACCAGGGAGTGGTATTCGCACGACAAATGCGAAAGAGTTAGTGGCCTATACAGGCGTTAGCCAAGTCCATTCTTCTTGTAAGGCTTGGCAAGAAGATCCAACTACCATTACACATGTAAGTTATAGTTATCATAATGGTGCACACGAAAGTGATTATGATATTGTATCTGTAGAAGAAGTGAGTGCTCTCGTAGATACCTTGTGTAAGTAGTCATAAAACATAGATTGTAGGTTTTACTATGATCTATGTTTTTTCGTGAATTGACAAAATTGGAGGGACAAGGACGCTATACTATTGATGTCAGTAATTGGGTATGATAATTTTTATATTTGACATTAAAAGTTCATATAAAGTTCATATTCAGGAGACAATATATACTTGTTAGCAATCCAAAATGGTGAGTGCTAAAAGCAAAGGAGGAATCAGTATGTTAAAACCATTAAATAAAAATATTATCTTGCAAAAAGAAGAAATTGAAAATACAACAGCTAGCGGGATTATCCTGACAAGCGAAAAAGAACACGCCAATAACATCGCTACGGTTATCGCCGTGTCTAACGATGTAGATAGCCTTAGCGAAGGCATGAAAGTCGTATATAAAGAGTATGCAGGCACTACTTTAACTATGCAGGATGAAGAATACGTTATTGTAGAAGAAAAAGAAATTTTGGCGATTGTAGAATAGGAGGATATAATAATGAGTAAAGATGTAAAATTTTCAAGAGAAGCTAGAGATTTAATGCTTCATGGTGTTAATGTATTAGCGGATGCAGTGAAAGTAACCTTAGGACCAAAAGGACGTAATGTCGCTTTAGATAAAGGATATGGATCTCCTCTAATTACTAACGATGGAGTCAGTATCGCTAAAGAAATTGAATTAGAAGATGCTTTTGAAAATATGGGAAGCAAATTAGTATACGAAGTAGCCAATAAAACAAATGATGTAGCTGGTGATGGAACAACTACAGCAACCTTGTTAGCCCAAAGAATGATTACCAATGGACTAACAGCAGTTGATAAAGGAAGCAATCCTGTCTTATTAAAGGAAGGAATGGATCTAGCAAGTAAAAAAGTCGCAGACTATATTTTAGATCGTTCAAGACCTGTGGAAACAAGCAGTGATATCGCAAGTGTTGCAACAATTTCAGCAGGAAGCAAGGAAATCGGTGATATTATCGCTAAAGCGATGGAAAAAGTAGGTCGTGATGGTGTTATTAGTGTTAGTGAATCAAATAGTTTTGATACCGAATTAGAAATTAGCGAAGGTATGCAATACGATAAGGGATATATTTCTCCGTATATGGTAAGTGATCGTGAAAAAATGCAAGTGGAATTAGAAGATGCCTTAGTGCTAATTACCGATCATAAAATTAATAATATTCAAGATATCTTACCTGTCTTAGAAAAAGTAGTAGAAGCAAACAAACCATTATTATTGATTGCGGACGATTTTGAACAAGAAGTCATCTCCACGTTAGTGGTTAATAAATTACGCGGTACTTTCAATGTAGTAGCAACGAAAGCACCAGGATTTGGTGATAACCAAAAGGAAATGTTACAAGATTTAGCAGTATTAACGGGAGCTACTTTCTATAATAAAGACTTAAATATGGTCTTAAAAGAAATGCCTATCGAGGACTTAGGTGGTATTAAAAAATTAGTTGTAGCGAAAGATAATACAACCCTTATTGGTGGTAAAGGAGATTCAGAAAGCTTACAACAACGAATCCATGAAGTTTCAAAACAAATGGATAATGCATCGTCAGAATACGATCGCAATAGCTATAAGGAACGCCTAGGTAAATTACAAAATGGAGTTGCCATTATTAAAGTAGGGGCAGCTACCGAAAGTGAACTTAAAGAAAAGAAATTACGCATTGAAGATGCTTTAAATGCAACGAAAGCAGCTGTTAGTGAAGGTATTGTAACAGGTGGGGGAGCAGCCCTAGTGGAAGCCTATCGTGCCTTAAAGGATACGATTAGTTCGGATGTTATCGATGTTAAAAAGGGAATTAAAGTAGTTATGGATTCCTTGCTTGCACCGATCGAACAAATTGCGGATAATGCAGGATTCAATAGTGAAGATATTCTAACAAAACAATTGTCGCAAGAAGAAGGTATTGGATTCGATGCGAAAAAAGGACAATGGGTAGATATGTTTGAGGCCGGTATTATTGATCCAACCAAAGTAACCCGTAGTGCCTTATTATATGCCGCTAGTATTTCTGCTTTATTTATTACAACAGAAGCTGCTGTAGCATCAAATAAAAAGGAAGAAGAAACACCGGTAGCACCACAAATGCCAATGTATTAATGGAAAAGGAGGTACACATCTTGTGTATCTTTTTTTATGCAAGAATAAAAAATTTTTGAAATTATTGACTTCATAGAAGTTTGATGATACGTTATAGGGGATATATTCAATGGAGGAGAAAATATGGCTATAAATAAAATCGAAACAACTTTAAAAGAAGTTATTTTAGAAGCTATACTAAGTAGCCAATTGGTGGATTCCTATGCATTGGAAGATATTGTGATTGCAATTCCTAAAGACGAAGAACATGGCGACTATGCAACCAATATTGCGATGCAATTAACCAAGCTAGTAAAGAAGAATCCGGCTCTTATCGCATCTTCTATTGTGGAAAATATAGATGTTACTAAAGGGAATATTGCCCGCATGGAAATTGCTAAGCCTGGCTTTATTAACATCTTTATGAATAAAGAAGAAATCATGTCGATTATAAATGAAGTCATAGAAGAAAAAGAAAAATATGGATCGAGTACATTTGGGAACAATACACAGTATAATGTTGAATTTGTTTCCGCCAATCCAACCGGTGATCTACATTTAGGACATGCTAAAGGAGCAGCTGTTGGCGATAGCTTATGTCGCATTATGAAGGCTGCTGGCTTTGCGGTAACAAGAGAATATTATATTAACGATGCGGGAAACCAAATCCATAATTTAGCACTGTCACTATATGCCCGTTATATGCAATTGTTTGGTTATTCAATAGAAGTGCCAGAAGATGGATACCAAGGTAAGGATATTCAAGATATCGCAAAAAAGATCAAAGAAAATGTAGGCGATCACTACACCCAAGTAGACAAAGAAGAAGCACTTGTATTCTTTCGCAAGGAAGGAATACAACAGGAGTTACAAAAATTAAAAGATATATTAGAAAGATTTCGGGTACATTTTGATGTGTGGTTTTCGGAAACTAGTTTATATGCTGAAAGTCAGATCCAACCAGCCTTAGAAGCATTAGAAAAAGCTGGCTATACGTATGAACAAGAGGGTGCCTTATGGTTTGCTTCCACTAAGTTTGGTGATGACAAAGACCGTGTGCTTAAAAAAAGCGACGGATCCTATACGTATTTAACACCGGATATTGCCTATCATTTAAATAAATATAAACGCGGGTATGATAATTTAGTGGATCTTTTGGGAGCTGATCATCATGGGTATATTAAACGGATGAAGGCGGCTATGCAGGCGCTAGGGTATGATGCTAACCAATTAGAAATCGATATTCTACAAATGGTACGCATGGTTGAAAATGGTAAGGAAGTTAAAATGTCGAAACGAACAGGAAATGCTGTTACATTGCAAAATCTTATGGATGATATCGGAGTTGATGCAACGCGTTACTTTTTTGTTTGTAAGGCAGCTAATACGCCCTTTGATTTTGACTTAGGTTTAGCGAAATCAAAGTCGAATGAAAATCCGGTTTACTATGCGCAATATGCACATGCTCGGATGTGTTCTATTCTCGAACAAGCAAACAAGGCAGATATTACGGTAGCGGATCACTTTGAGAAATTGATTCACCCAAAGGAAGTTGCTTTAGCGAAGCATATAAATGCCTTTAGACAAGAATTGATCGATAGTGCAACGAATCGCGCACCACATAAAATTGCGAATTATGTACAGCGCTTAGCACAAGTATTTCATAGTTTTTATAGTGCTTGTTATGTTATTGATACAAAAGAAGTAGATCTTAGTAAACAACGCTTGGCATTAGTGAAAGCTAGCCAAATCACATTACAAAATGCACTAGAACTATTAGGTGTTAGTGCACCAGAAACAATGTAGGAGGGAAGTTACAATGGATAGTAAAGGTTCAATGATTGATGTTGCATATGCACTCATGTTAAAAAAGAAAAAAGCAATTAGCTTTCAAAAATTATGGCAAGAGGGTAGTGAAGTTAAAGG
>CAKVJS010000003.1 GCA_934754755.1 uncultured Erysipelotrichales bacterium | reverse complement strand
CAAGAAAAACCTAAAAATCAGAACTAAAAAGTTCTGATCTCTAGGCTATGCTAGAATCACCAAGTAAGATATATAGTTTGTCATCTATTGGTGCTCCGTATGAAATTTTTTCTGCCTATAACTTTATCTATATATTTGTTTACATGCTTCCTATTATATTTTAATACGTATAAGAACAGTTGCTTTTTATAATTCTTCTCCATTAGAAGCAATGACTTTTTTATACCATGCAAAAGACTTTTTCGTTGATCTTACTAAAGTTCCATTTCCTTCATTGTCTTTATCTACAAATATAAAACCGTATCTTTTTTTCATTTCTCCGGTACCGAAAGAAACAATATCTATAGGGGCCCACATGGTATATCCAAGTAACTCTATCCCGTCTATTTCAACGGCATTTTTCATTTCTGCTATATGTGCTTTTAAATAGTCTATTCTATACTGATCATTTACGGTTCCATCTTCTTCTTTTTGATCGATCGCACCAAATCCATTTTCGACAATAAATAAAGGTATACGGTATAAATCATAAAGATAATTTAATGCATACCGAAGCCCTTCTGGATCTATTTGCCAACCCCAGTCAGATATACCGGTATGCGGATTTCTGACAATATCCGTAGCTTGGCTAAATGGATATTCCTTATCCTGTGTACTATGCTTTATAGTAGCTGACATATAATAACTCAAACCAATATAATCAACGGTTCCTTGTTCTAATGTATTTAAATCTTCTTTGGTGATATCCAAATCATAATTTTTTCTTTCAAAATATTTTGTCATATATGGCGGATATTTTCCACGTGCATGGACATCTGCATGCCATAGATTCATGTGTGTTCCGCTAAGATTTAACATAATATCTTTGGGGTTGCATGAAAATGGATAATAAGGCACCACTGCCATCATACATCCAATTTTAAAATTAGGATTTATTTCATGCCCTATCATTACTGCTCTTGCACTCGCTACTAATTCATAATGGACCGCTTGAAAGGTGATTTTTTCTCGATCATCCCCTTCTTTAAAAACCAATCCGGAATTTGTAAACACAGCAACATCCTCATAATATCTAACTTGATTATTAATCTCATTAAATGTCATCCAGTAGGTTACTTTATCTTTAAATCTGGTAAAACAAACCTTCGCAAATCGTTCAAAGAATCCAATACACTTTCGATTTCTAAAACCACCGTACTTGGATACTAGATGATAAGGTATTTCAAAGTGAGATAAGGTAACAATTGGCGCAATGCCATACTTTAAAAGCTCATCAAATAAATCATCATAAAATTGTAATCCTGCTTCGTTAGGTTCTTCTTCATCCCCATTAGGAAAAATACGGGTCCAATTGATGGATGTTCTTAGACACTTAAATCCCATTTGTGCAAATAGTGCAATATCCTCTTTATATCGATGGTAAAAATCGATGGCCTCATGATTGGGATAATACTCCCCTTCTTTAATACCATCGGTTATTTTTCTATCTACTCCATGTGCTCCGGCAGTCATCACATCGGCAGTACTGATTCCTTTTCCATTTACATTCCAACCACCTTCAATTTGATGGGCGGCTACGGCACCACCCCATAAAAAATTTGTATCAAATACCATTTGTATTCACCTTCCTTTCTCTATACTGTATATAAAAAATGGAGGAATCGCAATAGTTCTGATGGAAACAGTATCATTGCAACCTTTTTTTTATTATATTTTTATTTTTTTGGTTACATTGTTACACTATATCTTATATCGATTGTAAATACACAGTAGTATTACATTTAGCGCCTGTTTATTGTTTTTTTTATGTACATGGGGTATAATGAAGCATGCAAAAATACACTGTATTCGAAAGAAACGGTAGTGGAGGATTTATGAAACAGAATCATACAAAGATGTTAGTTTTACATGCTTTTTTTATCGCAATAGAATTACTTCTCATCAGCATTCCTTTTTTAGGATATATTCCCCTAGGACCTCTAAATGCAACAACATTACATATTCCCGTACTGATTGCTGGCATTGTGTTAGGAAAAAGAAGCGGAGCTTTAATTGGTTTGTTATTTGGGGTTAGTTCGATTATGAATGGGATTTTACGCCCAACTTTTACGTCGTTTGTGTTTTGTCCTTTTATTAGTGGCAATATTATGAGTGGTGTGATCGCCATTGTTCCAAGAATGTTAATTGGTTATGTGGCAGGATGGCTATATGAAAGAGTAGGCACGAAATATCCAACGAGTGGCATGATAGGTAGTGCCCTTATGGGCTCTTTATCTAATACGATCCTAGTTTTACTTGGTATTTATGTTGTCTTTGGAAGTCAGTATGGTAGTGCGATTGGTAAGGATAGTTCCCAATTATTACCCTACTTTATTGGTGTATTAGGAACCCAAGGCTTAGTCGAAACCATTGTTGGAACGGTAATTGCGGTGGCGATTAGCCGACCATTAGTAGCCTACATCGAGGTGAGAAAATGAAACATATAATTATTGGCGTAACCGGCAGTATTGCGGCTTATAAAGCAGCGCAACTAGTGAGTGATTTACAAAAACAGGACTATCAAATAGAAGTTATTATGAGCGAGTCTGCCACAAAATTTATTAGCCCCCTAACCTTTTCTTCTCTGATTCATAAGGAAGTAATTACGAATATCATGGAGGAAAGTACAACGGGTGAAATTAAGCATATAACGCTAGCCAAACAAGCAGATTGCTTTGTGATTGCGCCAGCCAGTGCGAATACGATTGCGAGTATCGCTAATGGACAGGCCGATTCCATGTTAACAGCTACTTTTTTAGCAGCTACGTGTCCAAAATTAATTGCCCCAGCGATGAATACGAATATGTATAATAATTTAGCGACCCAACGCAATATTGAACGTTGTAAAAGTTATGGTATTACCTTCGTTGAGCCGGCCCAAGGATTGTTGGCTTGCGGTGATATCGGGCGTGGGAAACTAGCAGATCTAAAGGATATAGAAGAAATGATTAGCTATTGTTTAGAGCCAAAACCGCTGCGTCATCAAAAGGTATTGGTTACAGCTGGGCCAACCCAAGAAAAGATTGATCCGGTACGTTTTATAACCAATCATTCCAGTGGTAAAATGGGCTATGCATTAGCGAAAAAAGCATTTCAACTCGGTGCGGAAGTAACCTTGATTAGTGGTCCAAGTGCATGTAAGGTACCGTATGGAATAAGGTGTATATCCGTCCAATCCGCAAGCGAGATGATGCAAGCTGTAAAGGATACCTACAAAGAACAAGACTATATTATTAAAGCTGCTGCTGTTGGTGATTATCGATCCGCACATATTGAAAAACAGAAGATTAAAAAGAAGGATGATCAGACAACCCTTGCGTTAGTCAAAAATGAAGATATTTTATCGTATCTGGGAAGTCATAAAACAAACCAAACCCTTTGTGGTTTTGCAATGGAAACCGAGAATTTAGAAAAAAATGCCCTGGATAAATTTCATCGTAAGGGCTGTGACCTGTTAGTCGCCAACGATATTACGACAAAGGGAGCCGGTTTTCAAGGAGATACCAATCAAGTGCTCCTCATCGATACACAAGGAATACGCAATATGCCTTTACTAAGTAAAGATGCATTAAGTAAAGAAATTTTACTAACCCTACATCATATAAGGAGTCAAAAACATGTTGATCGTCATTGATATCGGAAATACAAATATTACGATGGGAGTCTGTATTCAGGATATCGTTATTAAGACATATCGACTCACAACAAAGCTGGAACGAACCGCGGATGAATATGGCTTTATGTTACAAAACTTCATTATTGCTTCGAATATGGAAATCGAACACATTGAAGATGTTATTATTGCGAGTGTTGTACCGAAAATTATGTATTCTTTTTCTAATGCGATTCGTAAGTATTTAAAAAAAGAACCCATTCATATTGGACCCGGTATTAAAACCGGTATTTCCATACAAATTGATAATCCAAAGAGTTTAGGAGCCGATCGATTGGTGGATGTAGCTGGAGCCTATTATCAATACCATTGTGCTTGTTTAGTGATTGACTTCGGTACAGCAACTACGTTTGATATCATTACCGATGATGCTTGTTTTATCGGTGGTGTTACCGCCCCTGGTATTGGGATATGTTCCAACGCTTTGTCGAATCAGGCAGCGAAATTACCAGAGATTGAAATCGCCAAGCCGAAGGAAATCATCGCAAAAGATACCGTTTCTTCGATGCAAGCAGGAATTATATATGGGTATATTGGATTAACCGAAAATATTATCCGGAACATGAAGGAACGTTACCAAAAGCCATTACGTGTTGTTTCAACCGGAGGACTCGGTAAAATCATTTATCAAGAAGTGGCAGCTATTGACGTATATGATCCCGATTTAACCTTTAAAGGTTTATATTATATTTATCAAAGACATATTAAAAGCTTAAAGTAACGATGGAAACATCGTTTTCTTTATATAAAAAAGACCTCTTCTTTTCGGTAAGAGATCTTATTTATATAATTTTTCCTTATTATTAAGGGTAAATATTTGTACGTTGGAATTTTGTTCCATATACATTAATAACACATCCGACAATGCAATATTCGCATTTTTTAATGTATTATCTAACCATCGGCGATCTTTATTTAGTTTATCTAAGTGTTCTTGATTAATTTTACCTTCCTTAATTAAGATTGTAGGTGGTCTTTTTTCTTCGACATTCTTACCCATAAAACTTAAATCATCAACTTGTGTAGGACGATATTTTTCTTTCGGGATAAAACTTAGACTTCCATTGTTTTCTAAAATAATCGTGTCGATTTCCTCTAAATTGAAATATCCCTGCGCTCGACATTGCATTAAGAACTCATCAATATTCATTTTTGATTTGATTAATTGTTTATTATATAAACAATCATTTTCATACATAATGATTGGTTGACCCTCAATTAATTTTCTTGCCTTTACACTTTTACGACAAATAATAGATAGTATAATAGTAAAGAAAGTGTACATTATCATCCCAATAATCGGTCGTAATATATCATCATAATCAATCGTAATTAATTCCCCTGCAATCGAACCAATGGTAATACCAATAATATAGTCAAACATGCTTAACTGCGTAAATTGTCGATAACCCATTAGTTTGGTAAGAATAAAGAGTGTACCAATGGAGAGTAAGGGTACCAATATCATTCCAATATCAAAATCCATTTTTATCACCAATAGTAGTATGTTCAAAAAATGCGAATTAAAACTTATTTTACATAGATAGATTCAATTTCAGCAATATACATCATATGTTGATCATGGTTTGGATAGATCGTTTGATTGATCGTTGGATCGATAAAGCATTCTTCTTTAATTGTATCAGCGTATAATTTACGACAAATCATAACCGTTCTTCCCTGCTCAAAGGTTGGTTGATTATCAATCATAATAGTTGTAAAGCCAACTTCCTTTATTTTATCACCATCTCGTCCGGACTTCGTTCCTAATACGGAAAGTTCTCGCTTATGGGAGTCAAAAAAAGTAATCGTAAAATAATCAGAATGATCGACGAATTCCTTAGTATAGCGTTGTGGGCGAATATAGATGGTCGCCACGTATTTGTTCCAGATTACCCCAACCGCACCCCAGGATGCTGTCATCGTGTTAACAACACCATCTTTGATGGCGGAAATCAAAACCCAGTCGGATCCAATATCTTGAAAAGGTTGTGTAGTGAATTGTTTGATTGCATCTAATTTTTTATATGTCATAACTATTCCTCCTATCTATTAGTATACTTATAAATCATAAAAAAGACGTTAATTTTTATAAGGAAGTTAAAATATTTCCTAACATGTATATAATCATCGCGGTTATATAAGCAATGCATGTTTGTAGTAGAATGATTGATAAGGTGGCTTTCCAGGTATGCAGCTCCTTATATAAGGTAGCGATTGTCGCAATGCAAGGTGTATATAATAAAGTAAAAGTTAAAAACGCTAGTGCACTAGTCGGATGCAAAAGGGAATGTAAAGAGGTAATCAGTGCTCCTTCGTGGCTAGCTTGCATTGTAATCGCTAGCGACGATACAATGGATTCTTTGGCGATAATCCCGGTAAATAAGGAAGTGGTTAAGCGCCAATCAGCGCATCCTAAGGGTAGTAATAGAAACGATAAACTTCTACCAATCGCTGCTAAAATACTTTGACTAGCGACTGTGGTATAGTGCCATTGTACGGTCATACTTTGTAATAGCCAAATGACAATCGAGGAAATAAAAATAATCGTAAATGTTTTAGACATGAAATCTTTCGACTTGGCTAGGACATGTCGACATATTGTTGGAATGGTTGGTAAACGGTAGGTTGGTAATTCCATAATAAAAGGCAAATCCATCCCCATCCGGTGGTTATTTCTAAGTAGGAAAGAAACTAAGGTGGCGATTAAGATGCCAATACCATATACAAAGAACATTGCTAGAGCTGCCCGGTGTGAGAAAAAGGATTGGATTAAAATAGTATAGATTGGTAATTTAGCACTACAGGGCATAAAAGGAATCAACAGCATGGTTATTTTCTTTTCCCTCGTACTAGACAATGTACGGGTTGATAATACAGCAGGAACCGAGCATCCATAGCCAAGCAATAAAGGAATTAAGGCCTTACCAGACAGTCCAATATGTTGCAATAAACCATCCATTAAATAGGCAATGCGAGCCATATAACCACTGTCTTCCAAAAGTGATAAAAAGAAAAATAATAATATGATAATGGGTAAAAAAGATAAGACGCTACCAATACCGGCGAAAATGCCCTTCTGCCATAAGGAAATTAGCCAGGGTGCTACATGATGCATGGTAAGAAAATTTGTCCATTGTTGTGATATCTTTTGGATGATACCGACTAACAAGTGTTGTAGCGGATTACCAAGGATATGAAAAGAAAGATAAAAGATGGAATAGATAATAACAAGGAAACTAATTGTACCTAAATATTTATCCATCAACCAATGATCTACAGCATCTGTGATCTTTTGGCTTACCACATCATGTTGATAGTTTGCCTCTCGACAAATTTCAGAAATTTTATCATAACGCATAGTAATAATTATACTTTCGATATCACTATCATACTTTTGTTCGATGACTTTACGAATCGCGGTAAGATGTAGCATTTGTTTGGCGGATAAAGATATTCTATCAACCATATCTTCCTTCTGGATTAATAGACGAATCATTCCATACTGCAGTGGAATATGATGTTTCTGGCATGCTTCCTTACAAATATGCATAGCTTCAACCATATATTTTTCATAGTCGCCATAAATCTTTGTATTATTCACAGTCGGCTTCGTACTCGCTATCCCGACAGCTTGTATTAGAGAATCTAGGCCCCGTTTTTTTTGTGCACTAATGGGAATGATGGGAATCTGTAGATGATCTTCTAATACGCCAACATCTATTATTTGTTTGCGTTTTGTTACAACATCAATTCGATTTAAGGCAACTACAACCGGTATTTCTAACTCTAATAATTGTTGGGTGAGATATAAATTTCTTTCTAAGTTGGTTGCATCTACTACATTAATAATGACATCTGGTTTTTTTTCTAAAATATAGGAAATAGCGATAAATTCCTCTACACTATAGGAGGAAATAGAATAAATCCCGGGTAAGTCAATGATATGTATATCTTGATTCGCTAAACATTCGCCTTCTTTTTTATCAACGGTAATGCCTGGAAAATTACCTATGTGTTGATGAGATCCGGTTAAAGCATTAAATAATGTCGTCTTGCCACTATTTTGGTTACCGATTAGAGCAACGGTTATTGTCATCTTACAATTCCTCTACAAGTATGGTTCTAGCGATTTCTGTGCGAAATAATAAGGCGTAGTGACGAACATATATTTCTATTAAATTTTTCCAGGGGGCGATCTTGCGAATGTAAATTTCAGTACCCGGGACAAGACCCATTTCCAGTAGACGAATACGGGTTTTCTTCGTTCCCGTAATAGCGATAATCTTTACTTTTTTATGTATTGGTATTTGATCTAAAGTCATGGTATAGTCCTCCTATACTACAAGGTATGCGTTACCTTCGATTAAAATACCAAATAAAAAAATGGCTATATAAGAATGAAAAAACTATCGGAGGTAACTATCCGATAGTTTACTATTCTATAATTTTAAGATTCGTAAGGCGTTGAGTATCGCAAGTAAAGTAACACCAACATCTGCAAAAACACCCATCCACATATTAGTTAGACCAAATACCGTTAAGACTAAAACCGCAATTTTCACAAATAAGATAAAGTAGATATTTTGTTTTAGAATTTTATTTGTTTTCTTTGAAATAGCCATGGCAGTACGAATCGATGTAATATCATCTTTCATTAATACAACATTGGCAGCTTCAATGGCAGCGTCACTACCAACGCCCCCCATCGCAATACCAACATTCGCTCTCGCTAATACGGGTGCATCATTGATACCATCTCCGACAAAAGCAATTGGCTCTGTCTGTTGCATAATTTGTTCTAGTTTTGATACTTTATCTTGTGGTAATAGATTTCCGTATACTTCATCCATACCTACTCTGTTACCAATATCTTTTGCGATCGTTATATCATCACCGCTTAACATAACCGTACGAATACCGGCTTGGTGTATGGCACGAATACCGGTTATCGCAGTATCCTTGAGGGTATCCGCAACGACGATAGATCCTAGATAGGTTGTATGCGAGGCTATATAAACAATTGTTCCTAGGGCTTTTGGTGGTTCTATCGATATTGATAGGGACTCCATATATTTTTGGTTTCCTAAATGCAGTTCCATGCCATCTAAAGATAAAGAAACACCTTCCCCCACTTTTTCTTGGAAATTGGAAATACGGGTAGGATCAATCGGTTTATCGTAACTATTGACAATACTCCTAGCAATTGGATGATTGCTATAGTATTCTCCATACGCCCCATATTCTAAAATATTGGGATCCCCTTGTATGTCAATAACAGAGAATGTCCCTTTTGTGATGGTTCCTGTTTTATCGAATACCATTGTATTAATATTTTGTAGGATTTCTAAATAGTTACCACCCTTAATGAGTACACCAACTTGACTAGCTTTACCCAGTCCCGCATATAAACCTAAAGGAACGGAAATGACTAAAGCACATGGACAAGATATAACAAGAAAAGTTAAGCCCCGATATAAGCAGTCCGCAAAGGTAGCTTGTGGTATGATAAGCATCGGTATAACGACAATTAAGATAGCGAGGATCACGACAACGGGCGTATAAATACGTGCAAAGCGCGTAATAAATCGTTCTATGGGTGCTTTTTTATCAGCAGCTTCTTCCATTAAGGAAATAATTTTGGCGACGGTTGAATCCTGATATGGTTTTGTTACTTCAATGCTTAGTACATCAGAGAGGTTGATACTACCGGCTAATACGGCATCACCGACCTGTTTTTTTTGTGGTAAGGATTCTCCCGTTAAACTGGCCATATCTAAGGTACTATCCCCTTCGATAATAGTTCCATCCAAAGGAATTCGCTGTCCTACTTTAACGACAATATGATCACCAACCAATACGTCTTCTGGATCTTTTTTAAGCAAGGTACCTTTTTGTTTTACTAAGGCAAAAGGACTTTTGATTTGTAATAAGGAAGTAATCGAAGAGCGGGTTTTATTGACCGCATAAGATTGTAAAATTTCCCCGATCGCATAAAATAACATAACGGCTACAGCTTCTTCATAATCGCCAATACCAATGGCTCCCATCGTAGCGATGGCCATTAATACATTTTCATCTAACAGCTCCCGTTTCCATAGATTTAATAATGCTTTTTTTAATACCGCAAAACCAATAATGAAATACGATAATAGTATCGAGATACGATAGGCGATGGGACTAGGTATAAAGAAGGATAACAGGAATAATCCCATCCCCACTAACAAAGAACCATATGTTTCCCAAGAAAAACCAGTTTTAGTTGGTATGACTACGGACGTTTGTACAACAATGCCAGGTTCTATTTGATCAATCAAATTTTGTAACCAGTTTTTAAGCTCCTCAGAAGATATATCCTTCTCTAGCGAAACTTGTATTTTTTGTCTAGGAAAATCAATTTGCGAGGATGCAACATTATCTTGTTGTTGGATATGATTTTCAATTTTTTTGGCACAATGAGGACAATCCAGCCCTGCTAAATGAAAGGTATGCATTAATTTTCCTCCTTAATATGATCGACACCGGCTTGAAAAATATGATTGACATGATCATCATCTAAGGAATAATACATTAGCTTCCCTTCCCGGCGGCACTTGATTAACTTGGCATTTTTTAGAATACGTAATTGATGACTAATAGCCGATTGCGTCATCGATAAACATTGGGCTAAATCATTAACACAAATCTCCCGTTTAAACAATGCACAAATAATTTTAATGCGGGTAGAATCTCCGAACACCTTAAAAAGTTCCGCTACATCATATAAGGTTTCCTCTTCTGGCATACTAGCTTGAATGTCTTTTGTGATATCATCCATGGTATCTCTCCTTTACATATTAATAAGTATTCATATGATAATATGATTATAACATAATATATGATAAAAACAAGAAACAAATACGGAAATTAAGGATGAAAAAAGTCCCTTTTTGTAAGGGACGGCTGTTGCTACTTCCATCATTGGCAATTATAACTTAAATTTTTTAAGGCGATTTAGTAATTGCTTGTCATCCAATTCATCAATGCAGTATAATACCCCCATACATTCTTTGTTTTGCGAAGGACATTTGACAGAGCGATACGATACATCATTTTGTAGACTTTGCATTTCACCTTCTAAATGATCTCCAATATATGGACAATCTAGATCCGGAATGTCTTTTCTGGTAACGAGCTTATTTTTCTGAAAAGCATCGATTACCTTAGCAACAGTTTGTTTAGATACTTGTATTTCCATAGTTAACCCCATGCATTTCTATAAGCAATCCAATCATACAAGCCCAATAACTAACGATACATATAGTATACATTTTTTTCTTCGATAATTTATCATAAATTACACATTTTTACTTTATATTTTGTTAATTTATCCAATATATCCCTTATTATAATAATCTTTATGAAATGCTTTAGTATTTCTACAAAAAATCATGATAAATAACACTTATATATTGACTTGTTGCGTCAAATAATTTTACAATAGACTGTATGTATGCCTACGAATAAGGAGGCTCAATATGGAAAAAGATATCTATCAACAATATGGCCTAACAACAAAACAAGTAACTAAAAAAATAGCCGAGGGACAAGTAAATATAATAGAAGATACGATTTCTAAAACATATAGAGATATTTTAGTATCCAATACACTTACCTTTTTCAATGGGATTAATGTTGTTTTATTTTTTATCGTTCTACTCGTCGGTTCGTATCGTAATACACTTTTTATGTGGATTATTATTTTAAATACGGGTAACGGAATTTATCAGGAAATTAAAGCGAAGCGAACGTTAGATAAATTATCAATTTTACACGGTTCGACCGTACAAGTCATCCGTGACCATGAAATACAGCCGATTGCTTTATGTGATTTAGTCAAAGAAGATGCTATGGTCTTAACTGCTGGTAAGCAAGTGCCAGCCGATGCCATTGTGTTGCAAGGTCAAGTAGAAGTCAATGAGGCATTGTTAACCGGAGAAGCCGATAATATTCATAAATCATGTAAAGATACTTTATACTCGGGTAGTTTTATTAGTGCTGGTTCGTGTATATGTAAGGTCATCCATGTAGGACAAGATAATTATATGCAACAAATCACCAAGGAAGCCAAAAAATTTAAGAAACATGTTTCTCAGCTACATCGTAGTTTAAACCAAATCCTAACGATCATTAGTATACTTATTATTCCGCTTGGTCTTCTATTATTTAGTAAGCAATTTTTCTTTACCCATAACTCCCTGCAAAGTAGTGTATTAGGTACGGTAGCCGCTGTGTTAGGGATGATTCCCGAAGGTTTGATTTTACTAACAAGCGTGGCTTTAACCCTGAGTGTCTTACGATTAGCGAAACAACATACCTTAGTCCAAGGATTATATTGTATTGAGACGTTGGCGCGGGTAGATACCCTATGTCTAGATAAGACTGGAACGATTACCGAAGGTAGTATGCAGGTGGAAAGTGTTGATACCTTAACCCATATGGATGTCGAAACCATTATGGGAAACTTTGTCGGTGCTATGGATGATGATAATGTAACGATGACTGCTCTAAAAGAACACTTTTCTAAGGATTCAACGTATGATATCGAACACGTTATCCCCTTTTCTTCGCAACGTAAATATAGCGGCGTTTCTTTTGTTACGGAAGGTACTTACTATCTAGGTGCTATCCAATTTCTGCTTCCTGAAACAAAAGGAATTGTTAACATGCGATATACTAAGCATGTCCAAGAAGGATATCGGGTGTTAGTGCTGGTCCATAGTCCTACCGTCGCATGCGATGATGTATTACCCAAGGATTTAGAACCGTTGGCCCTAATACTATTAAGCGATACGATACGTGAGGATGCCTCGGCAACGTTAGCCTATTTTCATGAACAAGGTGTACAATGTAAAGTTATTTCAGGAGATGATCCATGCACCGTTTCATCAATTGCCTCGCGGGCTGGGTTGCAACATGCGGATGCCTACATAGACGCCACGACCTTACAGACCAAGGAAGCACTGCAAAAGGCGGTCGCAAAGTATCATATTTTTGGTCGTGTTACACCGAAACAAAAAAAGGAAATGGTGCAATGTTTACAGGAACTCGGACATACTGTGGCGATGACGGGTGATGGCGTCAATGATGTTTTGGCCTTTAAAGAAGCCGATTGTAGTATTGCTATGGCATCGGGTAGTGATGCGGCCAAAAATGCTGCAGATCTTGTTTTATTAAATAATAATTTTAGTGCAATGCCCCATATTGTTAATGAAGGTCGGCGGGTCATTAATAATATAACAATGGCCGCTGCGATGTTCTTAATTAAAACGATGTTTTCAACCTTTATCGCCTTTGCGACATTATTAGTAGGGAAAGTATATCCCTTTGAACCAATTCAACTTTCGATTATTAATTTATTTTGCGTTGGGTTGCCTTCCTTTTTATTGGCGTATGAATCAAATTTTACTCGTATTAAAGGAAACTTCCTAAAAAATGTAGCATCGCGCGCCTTTCCACCGGCTTTTACAATTACCATTGGTTGTGTCGTCATTGTTAATGTCGGTCTTTGGATGGGACAACCGATGGACAGTCTTTCTACCATCTCGATTATTTTTACCGCTTGGAATTATATGTATGCTTTATCCGTCAATTACGCTCCCTTAACATCCTATCGTACCTATGTCTTGCGAGGATGTCAGTTGCTATACTTTATTTCAATGATTATTGGTCAGCAATTATTAAACTTAGCCGGTGTCGGCTATGTTGGTTTAATTTTTATTGTGGGATTATTAAATTTCTCTCCTGAATGTTATGCGGTGTCGAAATTTATATTTCATAAATTATATATATTATTTCTAAAAAGCCGAAAACTCACTTATAAAAAGAAGATGAAATAAACACCTCCCTTCACACAACGATTTTGCTTTACTAATAAAACAGATAACCGTATACTAGATATATGTTATTTTAAAGTAATGAGGAAAACGAATTTTTATGTTTTACATGCATTTGGAAAGGTAAACTATTGGTATGGAAAGAAAAACGAAACAATATACTGGATTAACAAAAGAACAAGTAGCAAAACGGAAAGAAGAAGGCAAAGTTAATATTTCACCCGATCCGATCGTAAAAAGCAATACGCAAATTATCATTGGCCACGTTTTTAATCTATTTAATGCCTATAATTTTGCGATTGCAGCCGCCTTGATCTTTGTACAAGCGTACACGAGTTTATTTTTTGTCATTATTGTAGTAAGTAATACGGTTATTCGTGCGTACCAAGAAATTAGTTCAAAAAATACCGTTGCTAAGCTAAATGTAATTGTAAATCCAAAAATAAAAGTAATCCGAGATGGGAAGCAACAAGTTATTGATACCGAAGAAGTAGTATTGGATGATATTCTATATTACGAAACCGGAAATCAAATTATTGCGGACTCTATTGTATTAGACAATGGTATTGAAATTGACGAATCGCTATTAACCGGAGAAGCGGATCCGATTATGAAACAAATAGAGGATACTTTATATTCTGGTAGTTTTGTTATTGGTGGTGGTTGCCATGCGCAAGTAAAAAATGTCGGAATTGATAATTACGCAACAAAATTAACTAATGAAGCAAGAAAACGTAAGCCGGTTACTTCTGAATTAATGGATACTTTTAATAAAGTAACTAGAATTACAAGTTATTTTATTGTTCCCTTAGCTGCTTTGATGTTATTTCAGGCCTATTTTTTGCGCCATCAAACACTCTCCTCGACAATCATCAATACAGCGGCCGCCTTGCTTGGTATGTTACCTAAGGGCCTTGTCTTACTAACCAGTGTTTCACTAGCTGCAAGTGTTGTAAAACTAGGAAAAATAAAAGTATTAGTACAGGAAATGTTAAGTATTGAAACATTGTCACGCATTGATGTATTATGTTTGGATAAAACAGGCACGCTAACCGAAGGGAAGATGACCGTACAAAAGGTAATTCCTCTAGATACTCATTTGGATTTAGAATTTAGTAATATCATGCGCTCCTTTATGTACGGCTCCTTAGATAATAATATTACGTTTCAAACATTATTAAACCATTTTGGTACCGAAGAAATTTATCCGACCATCGATCGTGTCCCCTTTTCTTCTGGTAGAAAATGGAGTGCGGTATCGATGCAAAAGGTTGGTACCATTGTCATTGGTGCTCCCGAAATGATTGTTCCTGACTATGATTTAGGACCTGAAATTGAAAGTTATAAAGATCAGGGAATTCGCGTATTATTAGTTGGACAAATGGATGCTTTAACGGATATCAAAGAAAACATTGGAAAAACAAAACCATTGGCTGCCATTATTATTCAAGACCCATTACGTCATGACGCGAAAGAAACACTTTCCTTTTTTAAAGAAAATGAAGTGACTATTAAGGTCATATCCGGAGACAATCCGCGCACCGTGAGTGCGATTGCTGCACAGGCAGGTATTGAAAATGCCAATCATTATATCGATGCCCGTACATTAGAAGATGATGCTGCTTTAGAACAAGCTATATTAACTACCAATGTTATTGGTCGTGCTTCTCCGTATCAAAAACATAAGATGATCTTATTGTTACAAAAACATGGACAAAAAGTAGCGATGACGGGTGATGGGGTAAATGATGTATTAGCTCTTAAAGATGCAGATGTCAGTATTGCGATGGGAAGTGGATCGGATGCCACCAAACAAATTGCGCAATTCGTATTAATTGATGAACAATTAAAGACTTTAGTGGAAGTTGTTAAAGAAGGACGTTTAGTCATTAACAATGTTACTCGGTCGGCTTCGATGTACTATTTAAAGACGATTTATACGATCTGTCTATCGATTGCTGCTGTATTATTAAATATCCCCTACCCCTTTACGCCTTTTCAAATGACATTGATTGATATGTTTATCGAGGGATTCCCTTCCTTTATGATCATTTTTGAGAGAAATATTAATAAACCAAAGGAATCAATTGGTCGCCATGCGTTACGCTACTCCTTGCCGAGTGCCATTACAATTGTTATTAGTGTTATCATTATTCGTTTGCTTGCTAGATATTTGGAAATTAATTTAGCCCAAACATTTACGGTACTTTATTTTCTAACTGCCTTTATTTCCTTGCATATGATTTATCGGATTTATCGTCCGTTAAATTGGTATCGACTGCTCGTACTTATTATTGATATTATTGGTTTTGTCTTAGCAACAATAATTTTCTGGAGCTGGTTATCCATGGATATGGTAACACCTAAATTATTAACGATTCTTGGTGTTTCAATTATTATAGCGATTCCTTGTATTATCGCTATCTGTTATGGCGTCAATACGTATTTAAAAAACAACCCCGCGAAATCTTAAAAACTCTTACTATAGGTAGAGTTTTTTTTAACATTATATCGTTTGCAACATATAGTAGTATTAGGACAAATATACTACCAATAAATATAGCATAATGAATCTCTTAGTTGACATTCGCTACAACAAAAAGTATACTTAAGAAGTAAACAAAATTATTCGGTAGGTGAGACTACCATAGGGATACGGGTTACTACCGCAAAGCAATGGAGACATTGCACGCTGGTCAACAGTTTTTGTCGTTTTAAGGCTTTAACTAATGTAACTTCATTGCCCTATGATGTTGAAGCTTGAACGATTATCAATAAGTTAGTATGCCTTATTGCGTTTGAGCAATAAGGTTTTTATTATGAGGTGGAAAATGATGGAGAGTCAGTCGGGAATGCATAAAATTAAATATTTTGGTGGCTTACATTGAGGTAGTACGCATATTTTTATAATCGTTATTTTGTTTATTGGCCATCATTAGTAGAGATGGCCTTTTTGTATATCTATTTAATAAAAGAGAGGAGGATGTAAATACTATAATAAAGCAACTAGATAAAGGGAGGTAAGTGTCATGACAATAAGTGAAAGAATTAAAAAAATTGTAATGTTAAATGTAGAAGAAAGTCTTCATTTTCTAAACTCGAATATACTTGGATTAGATGAAGATACGGTGGAAGAACACGAAGAACAATATGGTTCTAATATTATTGCGAAAAAAGAAGAAGGATCGATTATTAAGAAGATTATCGAAGCCTTTATCAATCCTTTTACCGCTATTTTAATTGGACTTGCAGTACTTTCGATTGCAACCGATATTGTAATTCCTGCACCGGAGGAAAAAGATGCTACTGGTGTTATTATCATTATTACAATGGTTTTAATATCCGGTGCTTTAAAGTATATCCAGGAAACAAAAAGTGGTAATGCAGCGGCAAAGTTATTAAATATGATCACAACAACAGCATGTATTCAAAGAATCGAAACCGGAAAAAAGGAAATTCCTATCGATGATATTGTTGTTGGAGATATTGTTCATTTAAGCGCTGGTGATATTATTCCTGCCGATATTCGTATTTTAGAATGTAAAGACTTATTTATTGGACAATCTTCGTTAACAGGAGAAAGTGAACCGATCGAAAAAAACAGCATGGTCATTGATCCAGAAGACTATGAAAGTATTACCGATTATCCGAATATGGCCTTTATGGGCTGTAGTGTTATTAGTGGAAGTGCCGTAGCGATTGTTGTTTCTACGGGAAATGATACGATGCTAGGAACGATTTCGACAGAGCTAGTAAATACGAAAGAAGAAGAAACAAGTTTTGAAAAAGGCGTTAACTCGGTATCCTGGATATTAATCCGTTTTATGTTTGTAATGGCTCCTATTGTATTATTTATTAATGGATTTACTAAGGGAGATTGGCTAGAAGCGATCCTATTTGCATTAAGTATTGCGGTTGGGTTAACACCAGAAATGTTACCAATGATTGTAACGACTTGTTTAGCCAAAGGTTCCATCAATATGGCTAAGGAAAAAACAATTGTTAAAAATTTAAATTCGATTCAAAACTTAGGTGCAATCGATATTCTATGTACCGATAAAACCGGTACCCTAACCCAAGATAATGTTATCTTAGAATATCCCTTGGATGTACAAGGAAATGTGGATATGCGCGTTCTAAAACATGCGTATATGAATAGTTATTTCCAAACGGGATTAAAAAATCTAATGGATAAGGCTATTATTGAAAGACAAAAAGAAGAACAGGAAAAAGATCCGACCCTTATGGATCTAGCGAATGAATACCATAAAGTAGATGAAATTCCTTTTGACTTTGAACGCCGCCGCATGTCGGTTGTTGTAGTAGATAGCCGTGGAAAAAGACAGATGGTTACCAAAGGTGCGATTGAAGAAATGATTTCGATTAGTAGCTTTGTGGAGATTGATGGAAAAGTACAACCACTAAGTCAAGAATTACAAAATTATATTCTCCAACAAGTAGAAGAATTAAATGAACAAGGATTACGGGTTATTGGTATTGCACAAAAAACAAATCCTTCTGGTATCGATATCTTTAGTGTGAAAGATGAATGTGAAATGGTCTTAATTGGTTATTTAGCCTTCCTAGATCCCCCTAAATCAACCACTGCACCAGCTATAAAAGCCTTAAAAGAATATGGTGTTGGGGTTAAAATATTAACTGGTGATAACGATAAAGTAACCAAGGCCGTATGTCATGAAGTTGGCCTGCCAGTAACAAATATATTACTTGGTTCAGACGTCGCTAAAATGAGCCGCATAGAACTACAAAGAGCGGTGGAAACAACAAATGTCTTTGCGAAATTATCGCCTACCCAAAAATCATATATTATCTCTATTTTAAAAGAAAATAATCATAGTGTTGGATTTTTAGGTGATGGTATTAACGATGCTCCTGCCTTAAAGATCGCTGATATCGGTATATCGGTAGATACAGCCGTCGATATTGCAAAAGAGTCAGCCGATGTTATCTTATTAGAAAAAGACTTATTAGTATTGGAAAAGGGAATTATTGAAGGTCGTAAAATATATGCGAATATGATTAAATATATTAAAATGACGGCTAGCTCTAATTTTGGAAATATGTTTTCCGTACTGATCGCAAGTGCTTTTCTACCATTCTTACCAATGATGTCGATTCAATTAATTTTATTAAACTTAATATATGATTTATCTTGTACCGCTATTCCATGGGATAACGTAGATGAACAATTTGTGAAAGTACCACGTACTTGGGATGCTAGTTCTGTAAGTAAATTTATGTTATGGATTGGTCCTACTAGCTCTATCTTTGATATTAGTACGTATGCTCTGCTGTATTTCATTATTTGTCCAATGATTAGTGGTGGTCTACAATTTCATCAAATTGCCGATCCATCGATGCAGGCTTTATATATTTCGGTATTCCAGACAGGATGGTTTATTGAGTCAATGTGGTCACAAACATTAGTCATTCATATGATCCGCACACCGAAAATTCCGTTTATTCAAAGCCATGCATCCTTCCCAGTAACAACGTTAACCTTTTTAGGAATTATCATTCTTACTTTACTTCCTTTTACGCCCTTAGCTACACCACTTGGACTGCATGCTTTGCCTAGTGTATACTTTGTATATTTATTATTAACCATTGCAGCTTATATGTTTGTTGTTACTGTAGTTAAGAAAATATATATTAAAAAATATAAAGAATTATTATAAATGATCTGTTGTACAGGTCATTTTTTTATAAAAAAATCCCTTTGGAATTTCCAAAGGGAATACTACTATATTATTCAAATAAAGCAGCCATTGATTTGACCATAGCACCAGTTGCACCTTGATCTGATATTGGATTGTATTTCGCATCAAAGCTAGTTCCGGCGATATCTAAGTGAATCCATTCTACGCCTTCTTCGACAAACTCTTCTAAGAAACAAGCAGCGGTAGATGATCCGGCACCACCAGCTGGTGCATTGATCATATCAGCAACATTGCTGGCATGAAGCATTTCATGGTAGTCTTCATCCAATGGTAAACGCCAAATTTTTTCATTACTTTTCGTAGCTGCTGCTAGGAACTCTTGGTAAAATTGTTCATTATTTGAGAACGTTCCAGTAAAGGATTTACTTAAGGCAATAATAACCGCTCCCGTTAGGGTTGCAATATCGATAATTCTAGAAGCATGCAATTCCTTTTGGGCATAGGTGATAGCATCCATTAATACTAATCTACCTTCGGCATCGGTATTGTTGACTTCGATTGTTTTTTTTGCTAAAGAAGTAATGACATCATCACTCTTATATGCTTCTCCAGAAATCATGTTTTCCGTAGAAGGAACAATCGCATATACATTCGCTTTTAATTTTCTCTTAACGATAATTTCGAAAGCACTAAGAACATTCGCAGCTCCACACATATCGCTCTTCATATTACGCATACTAGCGCTAGGTTTTAAATTATAACCTCCGCTATCGAAAGTAATACCTTTACCAACTAAGGCTGTATACGGCCCGTCTCCATTTCCGTTATATTTTAAGACGATAAGACGCGCACCTAAGGCACTTCCTTTATTAACGCCTAAAATTCCACCGGCACCTATTTTTTCTAATTCTTTATTCGTTAAGATCGTAGCATCCACTTTGCATTCTTTCGCTAATGTTTTCGCATAATCCGCTAGATCTAAAGGGTTCATATAGTTACTAGGCATATCCCCTAACCTTCTGGCATGGTTAATGGCTTTTCCAGTAATAACTCCTTTTTCGATCGCTGCTGAAATATTAGTAGCTCCAATAATTTCATATAATTTTTCAGCCTTTGGTTCTTGACCAATTTTAGTAAATTTATAGCTAGCACGGATTTGTGTTTCGCAAAATAAAGTAGTTAAATACTCTAAATCATATTTTTCTGTAATTGCCCGGC
>CAKVJS010000002.1 GCA_934754755.1 uncultured Erysipelotrichales bacterium | reverse complement strand
CTTGCAAGGTCTATGGTATCGTAAATCGGGACAAAATCAATATCGATACATTGAGACATTATCATTTTCGAATCATACTTAATTACATTTAGACCACAAATAGTTGACTTTTGTTGAAATAGGATTATAATACAATGTAATACATAACTCAAGGAAAAAGAGAGTAGTGTACCGGAGTTTTATAGCGAGTTAATGATGGTGTAAGATTAACAAACAAAGGTATATGAAACGCACTTTGGAGAGGAATATTTGAATTTAGTAGGATATTCAGTTGGCTTACTTTACAAGCAAGAGGGGATATAGAAATATATCAACAAGAGTGGTACCGCGGAATTTTCGTCTCTTAGTTTACTAAGAGATTTTTTTGTACTTAAATGGAGGATAAAAATGAAGAGAATCGGGCAGATAGGAATACTGTTTATCATTATCATTAGTATGGTTGGATGTGGCAAATCGAAGGATGGAAAAAAAGAGATCGTAGTTGGAATATCACCGGATTACCCACCGTACGAATCACTTAAAAATAACGATGAAATCGAGGGTTTTGATATAGATGTGATGCATGCTCTGATTACATCAATGAATGAACAAGGGGGCAAGTATAAAGTATCGTTTGAAAAAATGAGTTTTGATACGATTATTACGTCCGTTAATATCGGACAAATCGATTTAGGTATGTCTGGCTTTTCCTATGATAAAAAGCGTCGTATTGGGTGGTCGAATGCGTATACCCAAAGTAGGCAAGTTATTTTAGTAAATGAAAATAGTAAGATAAAAAGTGTGTCTGATTTAAAGGGGAAAAAGGTAGGAGCACAATTGGGATCTACTTGTGAAAAGGCAGCGAATGATATCCGAGGAGCTTCTGTTACAACGATGAAGGACGTTAAAGTATTAGTGGAAACATTACATGCGGATGGATTAGATGCTTTAGTGCTAGACGATGCCGTTGCTAAAAATTATGTAGCGGGTGGTAACTATACCATGTTAGAGAAGCCTTTAGTGGAAGAAGAATATCGTATCATTACTAAAGAAAAGGGCAATGAAAAGCTGTTATCGGATCTAAATAAGGCGATTGATAGTTTTGTTAAGACGGATGCGTATCAAAAGTTAAAAGAAAAATGGGGCGTATAGCCTAAAGGAGTGAATGTTATGAATGTGATAAAGGAAATTATAACCGCAGATAATATCCTGTTTATGTTACGGGGAGCCGGAGCCTCTTTATTACTAGCGATGGGCGCTGTATTTTTTGGAACCATATTAGGGGTGATAGGAGCCAGTGCGAAAATTTCTAAAGTGAAGATATTTCGGGTATTAGGAACGATTTATGTGGAGTTATTTAGAGGAACACCAATGTTGTTACAAATTTTATTTTTTTATTTAGGTGTGCCAGTTATATATCAATCCTTAACGGGTGATAACTTGCGAGTGAATCCATACATGGTCGGTCTGTTGGCGCTGAGTTGTAATAGTGGAGCCTATACAACTGAATTAATCCGTAGTGGAATTATTGGTATTGATAAGGGTCAATGGGAAGCGTGTGAGACATTAGGGTTAAATTATTCGCAAACGATGCGATTGGTTATTTTACCCCAAGCCTTTAAGCGGGTTATTCCGCCTTTAGTTAGTGAGTTTATTACTTTAATTAAGGATTCTTCTTTAATTAGTACAATTGGAGCAACTGAGTTATTAAACACCGCAAATGTCATAGGAGCCCGTTATTATAACTACCTCGTTCCCATTCTCTGTGTATCGATTATGTATTTATTTATTACAATTACAGTTTCCTTTGTAGCAAGGAAAGTAGAAAGAAGGTTTGCGTTGTATGATTAAAGTGGAAAATATTAGTAAAACATTTGCGACAACAAAGGCTGTTAGGGATGTATCTTTAACGATAACCAAAGGTGAAATTGTATGTTTGGTTGGACCAAGTGGCAGTGGTAAAAGTACTGTGTTACGATGTATTCATGGACTGGAAAAACCAGAACAGGGAAATATTTATATTGATGGTCAGCGTCTAGATAATAACAATCCAGATACCTATCGTACATTGCGCAATCGCATGGGATTTGTATTCCAACATTTCAATTTATTTCCCCATAAAACGGTATTAGAAAATTTATTGTTAGCTCCCATGCAGGCTTTTGGTATGGAAGAGAAAAAGGCAAAGGAACTTGCTTGTCATTATTTAGAAAGAGTTGGTTTACTAACAAAGAAGGATGCCTATCCAAATAAATTATCAGGCGGACAAAAACAACGAGTGGCCATTGCTCGATCGTTATGTCTACACCCGGAAGTTATGTTATTTGACGAGCCAACAAGTGCATTGGATCCAGAAATGGTTAAGGAAGTGTTAGAAGTTATGCAAGAACTTGCTAGGCAGGGTATGACGATGGTAGTAGTAACGCATGAAATGGGTTTTGCTAGGGAAGTCGCCAGCCGGGTTATTTTCCTAGCCGAAGGAAAAATTGTCGAAGATAGTCCTTCGAAGTTATTTTTTGAACAACCATCTTCCCCTCGTTCACGGGATTTCTTAGATAAGGTTATGTATTAAAACGGTTGTTTTATTACGTAACCACTTTTTTATCTTGAAACAGATAGTAATATACAAAGGCTGCACTAATGAGTAAGGTAACGACTAAACCAATGATAATACTCATTGCTACACTGACTACTTGATATCGGTAGGCTAAAAAGTAAGTCATCAAAATTTCTGCTGTACATTCCAAGCAGCTGATCATGAAAATGACCTTATTTTTATTGAGCGCATGCAATGTAGCACTCAGTGGTGTTTGTAAATAGGAAAAGGAAAAGGGGATCGCCATATAGGCTAAATACTGAGCACCTTCTTTGGTATTGTAGATAAGGGACAAACAGGCTTCTGGATAGTAGTAAAAAATGAAAGTGAAAGGAAGACTGATGGCTAGACAACCGATACAAGCAAATAGTAAGTGACGCCTGGCTAGTAGTAATCGATTGTATATTAAGTCTTTAGTAATAATAGGTAAAAAAAGGCGATAGACAACATTATTGAAAAAAGAAGGGGTAATTAATAAGGAGATGACATACCCACTTATGATTGCATAATCATGTTGGATAATATTTTGTGAGATACCCATTTTCGTAAGAACATACATTAGTGTGATCGGTTCTAAAAAGCTGACTAGACTATGGTATAAACGAGCCCCGGTTTGTGGCATAGCAATGTTTAATACATCTTTGATTAATAAATTGTCTTTTACATAGGTGGTGTTGAAGGCTTGTTTTTTCGGCTTATATTTTAAGCGCCATAACATATATAAGATGGAAGATAATTCACCGACACTCATGGAGATAAAGGCAAAGGTAACAAGTATTGTTAAAGGTTGCTTGGCGAAGGCTCGAATCATAAAAAAAGTGAAGATAAGCCGAGCCATCTCTTCTAGGAATTGTGCTTTCGCGACCAAATAGACATTTTCTTTCGCTAAAAAATAATTTTTAATAATGCCACTAATACCGACTAAAGGAATAAAAATACATAGCGATAATAAAGGTAACCAAGAATCGGGTTGCTTTAACAAGTCAAAAGCAATATAGTGTGAAAATAGAAACAAGGAACAAACGACAATGATACAAGTAAAAAAACTAAGTGTACTGGCGCTAATCATAATTTTACGATTGTTGTATTTAGGGTTCGCAATAAGGCGAAATACAGCAGAAGGGATACCCAATTGTCCAAGCGTGATACATAATGAAAGGGTCGGTATTAATAGTACATATAAGGCCATCCCATTACTGTCTAATAATCTTGCCAGCATCATGCGATTGAGAATACTAAAGAGCTTTGTGATCGCACTACTAGCGGATAATATAATAAATGAATTGATTAATTTTTTTTTCATTGGCGGCTCTCCTAATCGGATCTAATCATTCATATTTATGATCAAAGGGTTGCGATTATACATACTAAAATCGAGTATAAAAATTGCCAGACAAGGCAATGATATGTATTAAAAAGTCTTTTATTATGATCGAAATTATCTTATAATAATGGGTATGAGGTGGTGGAGTGCATATGTTAACAAAAACAGATGATAAATTCAGTAAATCCGATGTCCGATTTTTAATTCGATTAAAAATTCGGGATTTTAAAAAACAAAATATCCAAAACATCTCAGAAAAAGAAATTCGGGATTACTTATATAATACAAAATGGAAAAATAGTGATGCACTAACGATGTGTGATATGGTTGATGATATTATGAACATACAAGTATCGGAAGTATTTAATTATTTAAGTGTACAGGTAGTCAAAGAAGCATCTTGTTTGAGTATTCAGGATTTTAATGATTTAATTTTAAAATAGTTGCTAGCGCAACCGTTTTTATTTTAGGAGAAAATATGAAATGGACAATAAAAAAGGTTGATAATGAAAGTTACTACCAACAAAAATATAAAGTAAATAGTTTATTATCGAAACATTTAGCGTATAAAAACTGGCAGGATGAAGAGTTACAAAATATATTACAACAGCGTTTATTATATCATGATTTTACGTTGTTTGATGACGCTCTAACGGCGATCAATCGTATCCGCAAAGCCATTGATAACAAGGAAAAAATTTGTATTTATGGGGATTATGATTGCGATGGTATTTTAGGTACTTCCATACTGGTAGAGGCTTTTCGCCAATTGGGTATAACCGTAGGATATCACATTCCGCACCGTACCAAGGATGGGTATGGTTTGCATGCACAAAGGGTACGAGAGATGGCTACCAAAGGATATCAATTGATTATTACGGTTGATAATGGAATTAAGGCTTTTGAAGCGATTGAAACGGCTAATGAACTGGGTATTGATGTTATTATTACAGACCATCATGGCTTTGATGAGACGTTACCAAAAGCCCAAGCGATTATTCATCCGATTACTTCCCCTACGTATCCTTTTGGTGGTATTTCGGGAGGTTTTGTAGCTTATAAAATTGCGAGTGCCTTACTAGGAAAACATGATAAGTATTTATTTTGTTTAGCGGCTATTACAACTATTAGTGATATGATGCCCTTAGTCGATGAAAATCGCCCATTGGTAAAACGAGCCTTGGGCTTTATGGAAGAAGAGGATTATCCGTCTTTAGCCTTGTTAAAAGGGGAGAAGCAACCGTATTCGATGCGCACTTTACAGATGACGATCATTCCTAAGATTAATTCTTTTGGACGGCTATGTGACATGGTTAGTCCGGTACATTTAATTCGTTATTTTGTGCGAGGCGCAAAGACGAGCTATCAACAAAAGATCGCTAGTTATGCGGTTACGATCAATAACAAACGACAACAGTTGACACGCCAACAGTATCAAGCTGTGATGGACTCCCTGTCTAGCCAAGATGATTTCCTTTATAGTTATGAGACACAACTGAATGAAGGGATCATTGGCTTAGTCGCTGGAAAATACACAAGGGACTTTTATCGCCCTAGTTTTGTGATGCAATATGATGAAGCCCATCAAATGTATCGGGGGAGTGCCCGAGGGATTAAGGAGTTACCCTTAACCACTATTTTTGATCATGTTAAAGATCTATTACTTAGCTATGGGGGACATGCCTTGGCGGGTGGTTTCAGTGTTAGTAAAGAAAATTGTGAGGTTTTAAAAAAAGAGTTAGATTCCTTTATCCATAGCTCTATAGCAGTTATGCCGGAACCGACAAAGGAAGCTTTAGCCATTGATCTGTCCGATATAACACAAGACAATATAGCGAGTTTAGATGTTTTACAACCCCAAGGTATGGGCAATGAAGAGATACCGTTGTATCTAGCTGATATACCGGTTACTCGGGTGCAAACAGTAGGACAAGGCAAGCATCTAAAATTCACATTACAAGTACTCGATCAAACGATGGACGCCTTATTTTTTAATTATGGAACTAGTTATGAACAGTATATAGCAGCTAAGACGGTGTCCTTGATTGGAAAATTGGAATTACAAAGTTTTCGTGGTCGACAGTCGATATGCATGATGATTGAACATATTATGGAGGGTTAATTTTACCTTCTATATTTGGTATACTATACTAGAAAGGTGGAGCTTTTATGGATTTATCAAAGTATATTGTTAGCATTCCTGATTTTCCTACGGAAGGAGTATTATTTCGTGATATTACACCACTCATGCAAGATCCGTTTGCATATCATGAGACGATCGATGCATTAGCTGATTGGGTGCATTCATTAGAACAACCAATTGATGTTGTTGTAGGTCCGGAGGCAAGGGGGTTTCTATTTGGCTGTCCGGTTGCCTATAAGTTGCTTTCTGGGTTTGTACCCGTACGCAAGGCGGGAAAGTTACCGCGTCCGACAGTACATCAAAACTACGCCTTAGAATATGGCGAAAATACCATTTATATGCATCAAGATAGTATCAAGCCAGGACAAAAAGTAGTTATTGTGGATGACCTGTTAGCGACGGGAGGGACGGTTAAAGCGACTATTGACTTAGTGGAAAAATTAGGTGGTATCGTCGTAGGAATTGCTTTTGTCATTGAAATTAAGGCCTTGCAAGGTCGCACGCTAATGCATGGCTATCCCGTGCATGCTCTGTTACAATATTAAATAGAAGGGAGGGGTGTTTATGCCAGGTAAAAGTGCCGGTGATACCGTAACAATTGAGGATATCTTAGAAGTTGTAACAACGTATATTACCAAGCAAGAAGATATCGAGATGATTCAAGAAGCGCATGCTTTTATTATGGATAAGCACGCTACCCAAAAACGCAAAAGTGGAGAGCCGTATACGAATCATCTTTTATGGGTGGCTTATATTTTAGCGACCTTACAAACGGGTCCGATCACGGTTGCGGCAGGTCTATTACACGATGTTATGGAAGACTGTAATGTATCTAGACAAGAGATGGTCGAGCGATTTGGCGAAGAAGTGACTACGCTCGTTGAGGGGGTTACTAAAATCAATAAGATGCCTTTTAAGGATGAGGCAGATGTATATGCGGAAAATCATCGAAAAATATACATTGCAATGGCTAAAGACATCCGGGTAATATTAATCAAGTTCGCTGATCGATTGCATAATATGCGGACGTTACAATATATGCCACCGGAAAAACAACAGCGTATCTCGCGTGAAACATTAGAAGTGTATGTTCCGATTGCGCATCGTTTAGGAATTAATGATATTAAAAGCGAATTGGAAGATAGCAGTTTATTATATTTGGATAAACAAGCTTATCAAGAGATCGCAAAATTATTAGCGGCTAAAAAACGGGAACGTAAGGACAGTGTAGAGAAGATGATTGCTTCCGTATCGCAATTATTGGATCAACAGCACTATACGTACCGCATTATGGGACGAGCCAAAACAATCTATAGCATTTATAAAAAAATGTACATGAAACATAAGCCTTTCAATGAACTATATGACTTAAATGCACTGCGTATTGTAACCCAGGATCGACTTGCTTGTTATAATATATTAGGGTTAATCCATGATCATTATCGTCCCATACCAGGACGATTTAAAGATTATATTGCGATGCCAAAACCGAATATGTATCAATCCTTACACACCTCCGTCATCGGTGAAGATGGTAGTACTTTTGAAATTCAGATTCGTACAGAGGAAATGGATGAACTTTCGGAGTTGGGTATTGCTGCTCACTGGCGTTATAAGGAAAATAGAGGCTATTCTTCTAAAAAAGAACAAGAAGAAATGGGTGAAAAGCTCCATTGGTTACGCGAGTTTATTACGCTAAGTGATGATATTAAGGACAGTAGTGCCAAAGAGTATTATGATTCTTTGCGCCACGATATCTTTGATGCTAATGTGTATGTATTAACTCCGCAAGGTAAAATTGTAGAATTGCCCAATGGTGCTACCCCGATTGATTTTGCCTACCGAATTCATACGGAAGTAGGGCATCATGCAGTTGGTGCCTTAGTAAATGAAGTTATGGTTCCTTTTAATACCGCGCTTAAAACGGGTGATGTAGTTAAAATTAAGACGAATCACTCTTCACATGGACCAAGTGAGGATTGGCTCTCCTTTGTTCGAACGGCGGGGGCACGCAACAAAATCCGCCAGTTTTTGGCCAAGAAGGAAGCGGAAACGCGTAAGGATACGATAGAAGAAGGTAGACGAATCTTTCGAGAGGAATTGCGTAAACGACATTTAGATGAAAAAAAATATTTAGATAGTGATACGTATAAACCGCATTTGGGTGCTTTTAGTGCTCGTAATTTTGATGACATATTATATTTTATCGGCCGCAGGAGTTTACCAAGTATGACCGTACTAGAAAAAGTATTGCCCAAGAAATCCAGTATATTTAATGGACTTACTAAAATATGGCAGCGTAATCCTGCTCCCCCACCAAAAAAAGGCAATGGTCACTGTGGCGTGGTGGTTAAAGGTGTATCGGGACTTAAAATACAGATCTCACAATGCTGTAATCCAATTCCTGGTGATGCTATTGTAGGATATGTCTCACAGGGACAAGGTATAAAGGTACACCGTAAGGACTGCCCGAATATTAAAGGAAATAAACAGCGCCTGATTGATGTCTATTGGGATCGAGCAACCAATCAAGCAATGAAGTTTACTGTGGATTTAGAAATAGCCGGATTGGATCGTACTCATTTGTTGAATGATGTTGTTGTTACCTTAAGTCAGATGCAAGTCAACGTTTTGACAGTACATGCGGATGTAAGTGATATGCGGATTGTTATTAAGCTGAAGGTTTCTGTACAAGATGGAGAAGCTTTGCAACAGCTGATCGCAAATATTGACAGTATTCCAGGTATCTATGAAGTAAAACGGGTGATTCACTAGTAAATGTTGCAATTTATACGTATTTTATATATAATCTAATACATTATGGAATCAACAAGTAAAAAGTATACAATAAATCATTGATGAGACGTTTTTATAACGTCTTTTGACAATAAGGAGGATGTTAGAAATGTTGCAAAAACCAAAAGGGACAGCTGATATTTTGACTCCAGAGGTTAACTCTTGGCAGGCTGTAGAAGAGATATTACGAATGATGTGTCAGGTCTACAATGTACACGAAATACGGACCCCAATCTTCGAAAGAACCGAGTTATTTTCTCGCTCAGCTGGGGATCATTCAGATGTTGTAAGTAAGGAAATGTACACATTCGAAGATAAAAATAAACGGTCAATGACATTGCGCCCGGAGGGAACAGCGGGTATTGTTCGGAGTATTGTAGAAAATAAGTTGTATGCATCAAGTGAGGGATTGCAACGATTTTACTATATGGGTCCTATGTTTCGTTACGAACAACCCCAAAAAGGACGATATCGTCAGTTTCATCAATTTGGCGTAGAGATGGTAGGTCTTGAATCTCCCTATGTAGATGTGGAGGCGATATCCCTAGCTGTTACAATTAGTAAGGCTATAGGTATCGAGGACTTTACATTACGAATTAATACGTTAGGTGATGATCAAAGCCGTAGTACATATAAAGAAGCCTTAATAGCGTATTTAAAACCGCATATCAAGGAGTTTTGTCCCGATTGTCAAGAACGATTTAAGAAAAATCCATTGCGTATCTTAGATTGTAAAATAGATATGAAACAGGATGCAATGATGGATGTACCAGAGATGCAGGATTACTTAAGTAAAGAGGCACAGGATCATTTTCAGCAAGTTACTTCTTTGTTATCTAATTTAGATATAGACTTTATGATTGATCCTCGCATTGTCCGTGGATTAGACTATTACAATCACACTGTTTTTGAAATCACAATAAATGAAAATGGATTAGGTAAAGGGGCTACCCTTTGTGGTGGTGGTCGCTATAATAATTTAGTCAAAGAATTAGGTGGGCCAGACTATCCTGGTGTTGGTTTTGCTTTTGGTATGGAACGTTTATTGCTTGCGAGTAATCCCAGTGGTATGACCATTGATAATCAAATTGATGTGTATGTTATGCCAATAGGCGAAGAAGCTAAAATAAAAGCACTACAAATCGTGACAGAACTCCGCGCCAATGGATATGTAGTTGATACCGACTATCAAAATCGTTCTTTAAAATCACAATTTAAATCTGTGGATCGCCATAAGGCAAGCTATGCGATTATTATGGGTGACGAGGAAGTAAAAGGAAATTATGTTATGATTAAAGATACAAAATCAAAAGAACAACAGAAAATTGCAATGGATCAAATCATTGCCTATTTAGATGAAAAAGAGGGATTCGATCATGAATAGAACCCATACCAATGGTGCCTTGCGCCAAAGTGATATTGGTAAAACGGTCGTGTTACAAGGTTGGGTTGCCAAAAAGAGAAATTTAGGATCGCTCATCTTCCTTGATTTGCGCGATCGTTATGGAATTACGCAATTAGTAGTAGCTGAAGACCAGCCGCATATTCGGGAAGTAAAGAGTGAATATATCATTGAAGCTACTGGGGTGGTCGTGGAAAGAAGTGCTAAAAATCCACAACTAGCAACAGGGGATATTGAAATAAAAGTAGACTCTTTAAAAATTATTAATACCGCAAAATTAACCCCGATGATTGTTGCAGATGATACTGATGCTTTGGAAGATACGAGACTGCAATACCGTTACTTAGATTTACGAAGACCCATCATGCAGGAAAAAATAATAATGCGGCATAAAATCACCAGAAGTATCCGAAAATATTTGGATGATTTAGATTTCATTGATATTGAAACACCCTATCTAAATCGATCTACACCAGAAGGAGCCCGAGATTTTTTAGTCCCATCAAGGGTGCATACAGGTAATTTCTATGCATTACCGCAATCCCCACAATTATTTAAACAATTATTAATGGTATCTGGATTCGATAAATATTATCAATTTGCTCGTTGTTTTCGTGATGAAGATTTACGAGCGGATCGTCAAACGGAATTTACCCAAGTGGACGTGGAAATGAGTTTTCTTTCTACGGATGAAATACTTTCCATTGGAGAAGGACTTATTGCCTCTTTAATGAAGGAAGTAAAGGGTATTGATATTCCGTTACCTTTGGCGCGTATGTCCTGGCAGGAAGCGATGGAAACGTATGGAAGTGATAAACCAGATATTCGTTTTAATGTGCCGCTTATCAATTTAAACGATGTACTGAGTAGCGTGCCTTGTAAGATTTTTACGGATGTTTTACAAGCTAACGGTTATATTAAAGGTATTACGGTTACGAATGGAGCCAGCACTTTTTCTCGTAAAGATATTGATGGATTAACGGAAATCGTAAAAACTTATCGGGCTAAAGGATTAGCGTGGTTAAAGTTAATCGATGGTAAGGTAAGTGGATCCATCGCTAAATTTTTTAATGAGGAACAGGTTCGTGCCCTGCAAGTAAAAATGGAGGCGCAAGAAGGCGATTTACTTTTATTGGTAAGTGATAAAGACTTTACTGTTGTTTGTGAAAGCTTAGGGGCATTACGTTTACATCTAGGAAAAACAATGCATTTATATGATCCTTCCACGTTTGCCTTTTTATGGGTTGTAGACTTTCCGATGTTTAGCTTTGATGAACAGGAAAAACGATATAAAGCAATGCACCATCCGTTTACCCGACCTAAAGCTAGTGATATTGCTATGCTTTCTACCGATCCAGCGCACTGTTTAGCCGATGCTTATGATCTTGTTTTAAATGGGTATGAATTGGGTGGAGGATCCCAACGGATTTATGAACAAGAGTTACAGGAACAAGCCTTTAAGACATTAGGATTTACAAAAAAACAAATTGAGGATCAATTTGGATGGTTTGTAAATGCCCTGCAGTACGGTACGCCACCACATGGTGGATTTGCCTTAGGACTCGATCGTATTGTCATGTTACTAACAAATAGTGAATCGTTGCGTGACGTTATCGCATTTCCTAAAAATGCTAGTTCTTTTTGTCCGGTATCAAAAGCACCATCTGCGGTTGCCTCGCAACAATTAGAAGAACTAGGATTAGAAAAAAGAAAAAAGGATACATAATCTAGTTATAAATCGGGGAAGATAATAATAAAAGAGTGCAAATCACAATTGTTGTCATTTACACTCTTATTAGATTTTAAAAAAACAAAGGTTCTAACTTCTAGCTAACAATCTTCTGCCTTGAATTGATTGCGACTAGAGGATTGTTCTCTAAAATGTTTCTGCAAAGGATCCTGTTGTTTTCCCTTTTGATGATGATACTGTTTCCGTCTGTCTTGTTGTCTTTGATTTTTGTTCATTTCCTTCATCCTTTCTGTCCTACCAGACAATAGTAGTTTGGATTTTTTTGCGATTACTATGCTTGTAAATGTTAAATTACACATTTGAGGCAATATGTGATAAGATGATAAAAGAGGTGATAAAGGATGTATTATTTGATTGGTATAAAAGGCTCAGGAATGGCACCATTAGCGACGATTCTACACGATTTAGGATACGCTGTAAGTGGTAGTGATATTGACTCTTATATTTTTACAGAAGATGCTTTACATGAGCGGAATATCCCGGTGTATAGTTTTGATAAAAAAAACATAAAAGATGGTTATACAGTGATCATTGGTAATGCTTTTTTAGAGGATCAGGAAGAGGTGCAGGCAGCTCGTCAAAGTGCACAGGTTACCTGCTATCGCTATCCAGAATTTTTAGGGCATTTTATGGAGAATTATACTTCGATTGCCATTACCGGGACCCATGGTAAAACAACGACAACTGGAATGGCGTACCATATGTACAAAGATTTTTTTAAAACTTCTGTTTTAATAGGTGATGGAACTGGTCATGCAAGAAAAGATAGTACCCATTTCATAGCTGAGTGTTGTGAATACCAAGACCATTTTCTAGCATACTATCCTACGTACGCCATTATTTCCAATATCGAATTAGATCACGTTGATTATTTTAAAACGTTAGATCAATATATCGCATCTTTTGAAACCTTCGCAAAGCAAGTGAAAAAGATGGTTATCGCCTGGGGCGATGATAAAAACATACGAAAATTAAATATTAAAAACAAGGTATTCTATTATGGCCTGCAATCGAGCAATGATTTATGGGCCACCAATATAACCGAAGATGATACGGGAATGACCTTTGATGTTTATATTCATGGTTCTATGTTTGGCCACTTTTCCTTACCTTATTTTGGCCGACATATGTTATATAATGCATTATCGATTATTGCCTTGGGTTATATAGAAAATATAGATATAAAGCATATTATGAGTTCCTTACAAAGCTTTAAAGGAACAAAACGTCGTTATAGTATACAGGAAATTGGACATAATATCTTCGTAGATGATTATGCGCATCATCCAACCGCAATAGAGTATGTTATCAAAGCAACGCAAACAAGATATCCGGATAAAAAAATTATCGCTATTTTTAAGCCGGATCGATACTCTCGAGCAGAACGTTTTGCGACTGGTTTCGCTTCTGCCTTGTCTCTTGCTGACACGGTATATTACTGTGACTTTCCTAAAAATGCGACGAAGGATGGTAGTACAATCACCATCGAAGATATGGCTCATCTCACTTCCAATGCCATGATTCTACCGGAAAACGAGGAAGGTGCTAACATACTCGCTAAACACGAAGGCGTTGTATTCTTGTTTATGTCTAGTAAAGACATTTATAAACTTGAAGAAAAAGTGATTAAATTAAAGAAAAAAACTATATAATGATATAAGCATATGGTATAATTAGTATACGAAAGTTGAGGTGTTGTCATGACAGCTATAGAGATCTGTTACAGTGTATTGCTTTTAGCAGGTGCCTTTGCCTTGGTATCTTTAGGAATCTTTTTTATCCGTAGTGCTGTGGCAGTCAAGCAAATGGGAGAAACTGCAAAACAAATACAAACAACGATCGCTAAAGTAAATATAGTTGCGGATGACCTAGCTTATAAATTAGATTTGTTGAATGCACCAATAGAAACAATATACAATTTTTTTAAGCCAGTGAAGCGATCAAAGAGTTATAGTTTTTTTAAGAAAATTTGGAATATTTTTTAAGAAAGGTGATGAGATAATGAAAATAGGAAAATTTATGTTTGGATTAGGTATTGGAACAACCCTAGGTATTCTTTTTGCCCCAAAAAAGGGTAAAGAGATGCGAGAGGAATTAAAGTATAAAAGTTCAAATGCGATCAATAGTGTAAAAGATATGCACAAAGATGATATTGTTCAAATGATTAATGCATCGGTGCAGGATGTAAAACAGGCGATGGATGATTTTTCCATAGAAGAATTTAAAGATGAGATTTCTGCTAGTCTAGGAGCCGTAAAATCAAAATTAGAGGAAATTGGAAATAACATTCAAAATAGTAGTGAGTACAAGCAACTTAAAGGATCAGCGAAAAACATGGGCGAAGAATTAGGGAAAAAATTAAAAGAAATCAAAACGAAAATGAAAGACAAAAATTCAAATATGGACACGGTATTACAGGACATCGAAGATCTAGATGAACATCTTGATGTCATTATCGAAGATATGAAAGACTAATGAAAAAGAAAAAAATTACGATTTATGATGTAGCCAAGGAAGCGAATGTTTCGCTAGCTACTGTCTCTCGAGTCATCAATGGCTCAAATGTTGTCAAGGATAAAACGAAACAAAGAGTTTTAGACGTTATTGACCGTTTAGATTTCAAGCCTAATGAAATTGCTCGTGGTTTAGCTATGAGTAAAACTACTACAATCGCTGTTGTTTTCCCCCAATCGCTCGTTACCAATGTAAGAGATATGATTAGTGGTATTGGTGATACAGGTCGCCACTTAGGGTATAATATTAATATTTATACAACCGATAATTTAGGTGACAATAATGCTGTTGCTGATGTTACCGAAAAAGTAATTAAATCGCGCGTTGATGGTGTTATTTTATTTGATAACCCAGATATAGATTATATGATTTCTTCGATGCAAAGACACAGTGTACCATTGGTTGTTATTGGTAAACAAATTTCCGATGAAAATATTGGTTCCATCTTTATAGATATCCATAAAGCAACTATGCAAGTTGTGAATAACTATTTGGAAAAAGGAAAAAAAGATATAATTTATGTTACTTCTGAACAAAGTTTAGTCGGTAGTGAAGCGGCTGTTGCAGGAATCAAGGAAGCCTATGCAAAACATGGATTAGTGTTTAATGATAGTAACATTTTAACGAGTCCACGTGAATATACAAAAAGTTATCCAATGTTTAAAGAATACTTGAAAAACAAAAAACATGATCTAGTATTTTGTGGATATGATCAAGATGGTGTTGCTGTGATGAATGCGGCTAAGGCAAATGGATTATCGATTCCAAATGACATGGAAGTTATGGGAATGTCCGATGCTACTTATTCCATTATGTGTCAGCCAACACTTTCATCGATGCATGTACCTATTTATGATATGGGTGCACTAGCGATACGTTTATTAACAAAATTTTTACAAGATGAATTAATTGAATCCAAGGAAATAAGTGTGCAATACACATTTATTGAACGCGAATCAACAAAAGGATAGATAGCTATCCTTTTTTTCTATTTATCGTATGTGCATAGTAAAAAGAACCATACTAGTATAGTAAGGAGGTACTATGCGAGCATATAATAAAAAACTCTATATTCTAGTTTTATTTCTACTATATGGTAGTATGTCTCTTTCTACCATATCCGCAAATGATGTCACCTTTCAAGCTGATGTTCGTAATTGGCAAGCGATCGGTGAAGTAACCGAAAGTAATTCTATTTATGCTATAAATGAAGCAACGATAGATGGGAATCCTTACCAGATACAGACGTTTTTGGATGTTGATAAGGACCATATTATACCCCAAGTTAATAGTTACATTAAAAATATGACAACGAAGGAATCCATTCGTTTTGGTCAGGAAATGGATCATTCCCACGTATACTATCGCGTAAAAGATGCTCCCTATCAAGAAGTAACGTGTGATCCAAACAATATTTACTATCAAATAGAAAATAATGATGGCTATCAAGTACTAAAAAAAATGTATAATCAAACGAGTCTAGGCTGCGCTATTACATTACTTACTAAAGTTAGCCATAGTGGTGAAATAATCCACACAATAGAAGTAAGTAATCTGACTGATAAACCCTTATCAGATATAAACTTTTTGGTTACATATGATGTATCCGTGAATGATTCTAGTAATGCGGATATATATGGTAATGGTGATCGTGGTGTATATGCAGCCATGGATACTATTCATCTTTTTGCTAAACCATTACAAAATATCGATTCCTTATATATAGGAGAGCGCGATATTACAAATAATTTAGAAATCAAGGGAATAAGTATGAATGATGCCAAAGAGGAATTTATGGGTAAGAAAAAAGATGCCGCTCTTTATTTTTGTAGTGAAACAAAGGATATCCAGCCGGGTCAAGTATTTGCCTTCTCCTATCAAGAACAGATCTTTAGCGGTTCTTTAGATAGTCGGGTTGTGATTGCTTATGTCGATGAAAACAATAAGCCATTAACGGGGACAAAGGTAATTACTGGACGTTATGGCGATCCATATACAACGCATCCAATACAATTTGAAGATTATGAATTTATTAAAACCGAGGGAAAGCGGCAGGGAAACTTATCCGGGCAACCTAAAAAAGTAGTCTATCGATATGCATCTACATTGGACGTTCCAAAATCGGATCCCCGGGATACATGGCGGCGATATTGTATTGTTACGATACTGATAGTAGCTTGTACTCTTTTAGTATACCGGGTTACAAAAATAAAATCTGTTTGACAAATGTTCTTTTCTATAGTATAAAAATAGTAACAACATAGATTACAGGCAAGGATTATAACAGTGAAAAAACAAACTGCGTAGCAGGTAATCATCCTTAACGGATGATTTTTTAATAGGGGGGATTATTTATGAAATTATATGATGAATTAGTATGGCGTGGATTGCTTAAAGATTGTAGTTCGCCAGATTTAGAAGAGAAGTTAAACGCTGGTGGTTTAACCTTTTATATTGGTACCGATCCTACCGGTGATAGTCTACATATTGGCCATTTTTCTTCTTTTCTTATTTGTAAGCGACTAAAAGAAGCAGGACATAACCCCATCTTATTAATTGGTGGTGCGACAGGTTTGATTGGTGATCCCAAACCGGATGCAGAACGGCCGATGATTACAAAGGAATCAGTAGAATACAACTTCAATTGTTTGAAAAAACAAGCAGAAACGTTATTTGGATTTGAAGTAGTCAATAATTATGACTGGTTTTCTGACATTCCCTATATTGATTTTTTGCGTGATTATGGAAAATACTTCAATATCAATTACATGATCAATAAAGACATTGTAAAAAGGCGTCTAGATAGTGGCATTACGTATACCGAATTTTCATATATGTTAATGCAAGCTATGGATTTTTTATGGCTACATGAAACTAAAGGTTGCCAATTACAAGTAGCTGGTCAAGATCAATGGGGTAATATTACAGCAGGTATTGAATTGATACGTAAAAAACTAGGGCATGAAGTATATGGTTTTACGATGCCGTTATTAACCCGAAGTGATGGTACTAAATTTGGAAAAACTAATGGTAAAGCGATTTGGTTGGATCCGAAGAAAACGTCTCCATATGAGATGTATCAATTTTTTATTAACACGGAAGATACGAAAGTTATTGAATATTTAAAGTTTCTAACTTTCTTATCGGTTGAACAAATTGATGAATTAACATCTCTTCATCAATTACATCCTCATTTACGTCAGGCCCACCATGCCTTAGCCCGCGAGGTTATAACCTTTATCCATGGAAGCGGGGCATATGAAGAGGCTGTGCAATTAAGTCAATTATTATTCACGGGTAAGATTGAAAGTTTAACCTTACCGCAAGTGGAAATGTTATTTTCTTCCATGCCAACGACAAATATTACAGAGGATAGTAATATTATCGATGTATTAGTGTTAACACAGGCTGCTAAAAGTCGACGAGAAGCTCGGGAATTTATTACTGGAGGATCGATTACAATCAATGGCCATAAGATACAAGACCTTGACTTTATGATTAAAAAAGAGCAAGCCTTTGGAAAACAAATGACGGTATTACGTCGGGGTAAAAAGCAATATTACGTAATTAAGCATAGGTAATGACTATGCTTTTTTAGTAAATAATTTTGCGAATTATTCCATATTTTGTTACAATGGATTGGGTGATAAAATGAATGGAGTTATAATAGTAAATAAGCCACAACAGTATACAAGTCATGATGTTATTCAGGTGCTTCGTAAAACCTTACATACAAAAAAGGTGGGCCACTGTGGGACACTGGATCCGGATGCTACTGGTGTGTTAGTCGTATGTGTCAATAAGGCAACTAAATTAGTTCCTTTTTTAACATGTGATGATAAAGAATACATAGCTACCCTAACCTTAGGTTTTTCAACGGACACTTATGATGCTAGTGGAACAGTGGTAGATAGTAAACCTTTTACCAAGATAGCCAAGGATATAGAAACGGTATTACAATCGTATGTCGGGACACATCTACAAAAACCTCCCATCTATTCCGCAATCAAAGTAAATGGAAAAAAATTATATGAATATGCGCGAAATAATGAAAGTGTAGAGATACCAGAACGAAAAATTGAAATTTATAAAATAGATTTACTCCATGCACAAGGAAATCAAATTCAATTTAAGGTGCATTGTCAAAAGGGAACTTATATTCGTACGCTTTGCCATGATATCGCAAAGGATCTAGGCTATCCAGGCCATATGAGTCAATTAGAAAGAACCAAATCTGGATCCTTTACGATTGCTCAAAGTTATAGCCTTGATCAAATCGCCAAAGGCGAGTTTTCGCTTCTATCCATCGAAGAGGCATTGCAAGGATACCCCCAATATATAATTGAAAAAGAAGAAGATATTTATCATGGAAAACAAATTGTTAGTGACCGCCAAGAAGAAGTTGTAGTGTATAATACAAGTGGCAAGGCCTTAGCGGTGTATGGTCCAGGACCAAAAGGGTATCTTAAAAATATCAGAGGTTTATGGTAATGGAAGTACTATATACAAGGCAAGAAGCAGCGTTAAAAATGAAGAATTGTTGTATCGCCCTGGGATTCTTTGATGGATTTCATTTAGGACATCAACAATTATTAGAACAGGTGCGCCTTATTTCGTCAAAAAAAGGCTTACACAAGGCAGTTATGACCTTTCATAAACATCCTCGTTCTTTGTTGGAAGGAAAAGAGATGCCGTATATATCTTCCTTGGAGGATAAGATTCGGATACTACAACAATATGGATTTGATTATCTTTGGATTATAGATTTTGATTCCTCTTTTTCGAAAATCTCGCCAGAAAAGTTTATTCAAGAATATATTTTACCACTACCCATTAAGGAGATTGTCTGTGGATTTGATTATCATTTTGGTTATTTAGGTAAAGGTGATAGTACTACACTTGCTTCTCTTGGACAGGGTAACTATACAGTACATGTTGCTAGTCCGGTTTTGTTTGAAGATCATAAGATATCATCGACTTATATTAAACAGTTACTAAAGACGGGAGATATGGCGCTGGTTACCGAATTACTAGATCGTCCTTATACCATTACTGGTCGCGTCATTCATGGCTATCATCGGGGAGAAAAAGAATTACGTAGACCAACAGCTAATATTTGTTATGCGGGGTATGTATTACCTTTACTTGGCGTCTATGCAGTAACAATCCAGGTGCAAAGTCAAACCTACAAAGGCATGGCAAATATTGGATATAATCCGACATTTGGGGATATTACCGTACCGTCCTTAGAAGTCGCTATTTTTGATTTTCAAGAAGATATTTATGATTGTGAGATTGCGATTTCTTTTTATCAATATATTCGCGCTGAAAAAGCTTTTGAAACAAAAGAAAAGTTACGACAACAATTACGCATCGATTTTCAGACAGTCCAAAATTATTTCAAACAGTAGCCTGTAGCAAATAATTATGGGTATACTGCTTAGTAGGTGATGTAGATGATGTATCTATTATTAGTTACAGCTAGTTTTTTGTGGGGAGTTAATGTCTTGGTCATGAAATATATGCTTGCTCATATATCTATCTATACATTAGCTGCTATGCGTGTCGGCATATCCTTTTTATGTGTCTATATTGTAACAAAAATAAAAAAAGAAAAGTTAGGAGTAGTAGATAAAAAGGAAGCCTTCAAGATATCTGTTTTTTCACTTACGTTAAACTTTATTTTTACTTTTTGGGGAATGGAATATATCAATGGAATGAATACTGCGATTATGAATGCTTTAGCGCCTTTTGTAACCATTGCTCTATCGATGATTTTATATCACCAAGCGATTAAAAACAGTCAGAAAATGGCGCTGTTATTAGCTCTCATTGGTTTTGGTATTTCGATTCAATGGAATGTTGCCCATATTAATAAGGGTCATGTTTTACTTTGGGTTGGTATGTTCAATTACTGCTATGCGAATATATGCTTACAAAAAAGTAAAAGTGCCGATCATTATCTAGCTTTTACTAGTTTATATTTATGGTTCGGTTTTTTAGAATTATTATGTCTATCTTTTATATTTACCCCTTCTGCTTTTCGACAGTTACCCCAAGTGCCTTTGTTTTCTTGGTTGGTTTTTTTCTTTATTTCTGGTATTGGTTTTGCCTACATACAGCTTGTTTATTTA
>CAKVJS010000001.1 GCA_934754755.1 uncultured Erysipelotrichales bacterium | reverse complement strand
GGCCCTATAGGTTTTACTGGACCACAGGGAGAAACTGGACCAACAGGCCCTACCGGTGCCATAGGTCCAACAGGCGAAGACGGTATAGGGATTACTGGACCCACAGGTCCAACGGGTCCTGCAGGTCTTGAGGGTGAACGAGGCGAAACTGGACCAACCGGTCCAACAGGACCTATAGGTTTTACTGGACCACAGGGAGAAACTGGTCCTACCGGTCCTACCGGTGCCGTAGGACCAACAGGTGCTATGGGACCAGCATTTGAAGGATCGAACCGCCTGAATCGACATTATCTTTATCGTACTGCTGGGTTTGAACAATTTCCTATAGTTGGTCTTAATTTTTTAATACCCTTTGTAGGTCAAGGGGTAAGTAATGATATTGCGGTCAATAGTAATGCAACATCTTTTACAGTCCCTGAACAAGATTTATATTATATATACTACAAGCTTGTTTTAAATATCACAGCTCCTGTACGGATTGATATATTAATAGATGGCAATCCAGCATTTACACATACAAACACACCGCCAAGTAATCCGCCTTCTATAATATCGAATGCATATCTAGTAAATATACTTGCTAATCAATCAATTTCAATTCAAATGTCAGGATATAATGGCGAGTTGAATTTGCTTTCTGGTACTGAATTAATTATTATAAGTCTCAATACCACATCTTAATCATTTGTCTTAGACCCTCCAAAACTCTAATCATATATATCAGATTTTTAGGCCTATACTGTATGTACTAAAATATAAGATAAATAGGTTTGATCTTTTATTTACTCGTAAAGACTGGATACAGAAAGATTAACAATCATTTTGCTTCAATATTGAATATAAGAATATACGATATATTTATTCTATTAGTAATTATCAAAAATAAAAATAACCAAAAATTATAATATAAAAACTAATAGCCTAGTATAGGGAAAGCTATAATAATTGGATTAAAACGCACGTACAGAAAAAATTAATTATAGATGGTGGAATTTTTACTCCGAGATCCATTATAATCAAGTACAGTTGTAGTTTTTCCTCTATTTTCACCCATAAAAAAGAGCCTGTATAAAATTTTGTGTAAACTGTCCTCTAATGGTAGAATAAAAGTAACTACTACAAGAGGATTTTTTCCGTGAACAAAAAGATATTATAAAAAGTATAATTAAAGAATATGGAGTCACTAGTGCCGGTGATATGACCAATGCATAAACGTTTATTAGGGGAACATTATAAGACATGATAAAAGCCGAATTTGATGAACCTATGGGGTATGACAAATATGATCAATCTACCAATAAAACAAATTATCGTAATGGTACTTCTCGAAAGAAGGTATAAACCTCACAGGGGCAGGTTAACTTATCCATTTTTGAACCTAACACCAATAGTAACAATTGTTACTATTGGTGAAAAAAACATATTAAAAATATATAACTAAGATAAGAGATTCTAAACCATTACCGAATAGATGACCTTACAAAAAATATTTACACCCTCCATAAAAAATAATTAAAACTAATAATGTTTTATTCATCGGTACCATACCAAATATATGATTTCTTTATTACGGCAAACTTTTACATATAATATTATAACAACTATCTTTTTCTTACATATAGTAATATAGGTGATATATATGAGTTCTAAAAGAAGAAAACTTTGTAGGCCCCCTAATAATGTATCCGGAATTACCGGTCCTACGGGTCCAACCGGCCCAACCGGCCCTACAGGACAACGTGGAATAACAGGTCCTACGGGACAACGTGGTATACCTGGACCCACTGGACCATCAGGTATAGATGCAACCGGTTCTACTGGTCCTATCGGCCCACAAGGGGAACGCGGTGAAACAGGTCCAACTGGCCCTACGGGACCAGCGGGAATGGATGGTATAGATGCAACTGGTTCTACTGGCCCTATCGGCCCACAAGGAGAACGCGGTGAAACAGGACCTACCGGTCCTACTGGACCCATTGGTTATACGGGGCCACAAGGCGAAACCGGACCTACTGGGCCTACTGGTGCAATAGGACCGACAGGGGCTGATGGCATAGGTATAACTGGCCCAACAGGTCCAACGGGCCCTATTGGGCCTGTAGCAGAACGAGGGGAAACCGGACCCACAGGACCTACTGGCCCTGTAGGTTTTACTGGACCAATAGGAGAAACCGGACCCACAGGACCTACTGGCCCAGTTGGGCCAACAGGAACAGCAACGGCGAATGTTAGGCGTAGTTACCTCCATAATTTTTATAACCTTGATGTAGCTAACCCTGCTCTTAGTGTAAATGCAAATGGTACAGATGTACCATTTCAATTAGGTGAGAGTAAAGGTCATATAAATAATAATGACGAGGGCACTGCCTTTACACCTACTGTAACAGATTCATATTTAATATATTATATGATATTACTAGATACACCAATAGCTTTGACGGTTAGTATTTATGTTGGTAATACTGTTACAACATCTATAGTATCAACTTCTGGTAATAACCCCTCTTTAGTAATCACTAATATGATGATAGTATCTGTATTTGCTGGTCAACCTATTTCAGTTAGGATATCCGGATATACTGGGGAACTTAACATCCTTAATGGATCTGAAATAGTTATTCTTGGTTTAAATGATATAGTCGATGATTAGTCCTCATTTTAATACGGTGAATTATCATATTAAGTGCAGCACTGTATAAAAAAGATTCAGTATATCCAGGATAAATTGGAGGTATATTGGTTGGTTTTCCTGTACAGTCTTATTTTACCCTCTGTAGGTTAATTTTATTTTATACACTTATCCTTGTAAATATTGCTGTATATACGATCGGCTCTGCGATTCATTATGATATATGGATTATAGTATTTTTCTCTAATCCAATTGGGAACAAAATCAGATCTCGCCAAGCATGCTTATTCTTATTCAGTGGTTAAGCTATAAATTATATTCTAACGGTATAATTAACCACTATGAATAATTTTATCTATCATTTTTCAAATAAACTATAACACTTAATGTAAGTTATAATTGTTTAATTACTTCATTGGGTGTTTTATATTACAAATATTTTCCTATTTTTGTAGAATTGATAACTGGTAGATATATATGCCTATAAATACTCCAAATAACAATTAAATATTCTGATATATTAATGAGTATGATTACAATAGAAAATAAAAAAGAGAACTAAGAATTTTATCCTTGCTCTCCCTACATAATACTATTCATATGATATCTTTTTTTATCATATTGCACCTGTTAAAACCTACTCTGCAATATAGATGTAAATTACAGAGTTAATGGCAGGAATTGTTAATACTTTTCAAACTTCATTCGATTTATTGCAGTTATTTACACTGTATTAGACACTCTAATCTAACTGAATTACGCTTAGAATTGCACCCGATCCATTATTAAGTGTAATAGTTACTGCTGTTTGACCAGCAATGAATTTTATTCCAATTATATCGCCTGCATTTAATCGATTGATACACGTAATATCATAATTTGCTAATGCAACATTTGGCTGAATTAAAGTTTGGGTAATAGTTGCAGGTTGCCCTGCTGTAACAACTCCAATTCCTACATTTAAGTAAGTTCGTGATGTTATACCTACGTGAAAACTCATAAGATAAATACCCGTATTAGGAACAACAAAAGTTGAATTATTAGCGTTATTTACAGTAAATCCATTCATGATCTGTTTATTTGGCAATGGCAAATACATTTCATTCGCACCAACAGAAAAGCTAGGGGAATTCGGGTCACTATTAGCTGTCATAAATGTTCGTGGCATATTAACCCCTGTAACCCCCGTCGATCCAGTTGGCCCAGTAGGACCTGTTGGTCCCGTTGCACCAATTGCTCCATCAGGCCCAGTAAATCCCATTGGTCCAGTAGGTCCTGTAATTGACTGTCCATCAGCTCCAGTAGGGCCTGTTGCTCCCGTTGGACCTGTTACTCCAGTTGTTCCTATACCATCGGCTCCTGTTGATCCCGTTGGTCCGGTTGGTCCCGTTGGCCCTACTTCCCCTTGAGGTCCGGTAAATCCCATTGGTCCAGTCGCACCAGTTGGTCCTATTTCACCTTGTGATCCTGTGGATCCTGTTGGCCCAGTTGGTCCAGCTACTCCCATTGAACCAACTACAGATGCTCCGGCTGCTCCTGTTGGTCCCATTGGTCCGGTTGGTCCCGTTGGGCCTATTTCTCCTTGCGGACCCGTTGGTCCTGTTGGCCCAGTTATAGAATCACCCGCTGATCCCGTTGGACCGGTTGGACCTACTTCTCCTTGCGGCCCGGTAAATCCCATTGGTCCTGTTGGCCCTGTCACTCCCATTTCTCCTTGGGCTCCAGCCGATCCGGTTGGGCCCGTTGGCCCAGTTATAGAATCACCTGCCACACCTGCTGATCCCGTTGGCCCAGTTGGTCCAGTTGGGCCTGTTGCTCCTACTTCTCCTTGCGGCCCAGTTGATCCCATTGGTCCCGTTGGACCGGTTATAGAATCACCTGCTGATCCCGTTGGCCCGGTTGGTCCTACTTCTCCTTGCGGCCCGGTAAATCCCATTGGTCCGGTTGGCCCTGTCACTCCGATTTCTCCTTGGGCTCCAGCCGATCCAGTTGGTCCTGTTGGCCCAGTTATAGAATCACCTGCCACACCTGCTGATCCTGTTGGCCCAGTTGGGCCTGTTGCTCCTACTTCTCCTTGCGGCCCAGTTGATCCCATTGGTCCCGTTGGCCCGGTTATAGAATCACCTGCTGCACCTGCTGATCCCGTTGGCCCGGTTGGTCCTACTTCTCCTTGCGGCCCGGTAAATCCCATTGGTCCAGTTGGCCCTGTCACTCCCATTTCTCCTTGTGGACCCGTTGGTCCTACTTCTCCTTGCGGCCCGGTAAATCCCATTAGTCCGGTTGGTCCGGTTGGGCCTGTTATTCCTATTCCGTCTGGACCAGTTGGACCTGCTGGGCCAGTTGATCCTGTAGGGCCAGTTACTGCTTCTCCAGTTGCTCCTGTTGGGCCAGCTGGCCCTGTTATTCCTATTCCATCTGGTCCCGTTGGCCCTACTGCTCCTGTTGGGCCAGTTGGCCCTGTTATCGCTTCTCCAGTTGAACCAGTTGGTCCGGTTGGCCCTGTTATTCCTATTCCATCTGGTCCCGTTGGGCCTGTCGAGCCTGTTGGTCCTGTTTCACCTATTTCACCTTGTGGACCTGTGAATCCCATTGGTCCGGTTGGGCCTGTTGGACCAATTTCTCCCTGAATTCCTTCAGGACCAGTTGGCCCGGTTGAACCGGTTGATCCAGTTGCTCCTGTTATTCCAATTCCTGAAGCACCTGTTGGGCCAGTTACCCCTATTTCTCCTTGTGGACCTGTAAACCCCATTGGTCCAGTTGGGCCCGTTGGCCCGATTTCTCCCTGAATTCCTTCAGGACCCGTTGGCCCGGTTGAACCAGTTGATCCAGTTGGACCGGTAAATCCCATTGGTCCGGTTGGTCCGGTTGGTCCTATTTCTCCCTGAATTCCTTCAGGACCCGTTGGACCTGTTGATCCAGTTCGTCCCATTGCGCCTGCCATACCAGCTACTCCGGGAGCACCTGTTGGTCCCATTGGACCTGTTGCTCCTATTTCCCCTTGTGGTCCTGCTAATCCAGTTGGCCCTGCTGGCCCTATTATCCCATCTATTCCTGTTGATCCGGTTGGCCCAATTGGTCCCGTTGGTCCGGTTGGCCCAGTTGGTCCGGTTACTCCACCCATGCTAGATCCACCGGTTGGTCCCGTTGGTCCAGTGGGTCCCGTTGGTCCGGTTGGCCCGATCAATAGTCTACATCTTCTTGTAAATAGGCTTCGATTACTCATAAAATTTCACCTCATTATAATATATGTCACTATATTATAAAATATTGGTTTAGAAGTAAATTTTTATATATTATTGATATTTAGTAGTACATATATAAACAACCTATAAAGCTCTGCATTATGTAAGCAGTTTTTAATATGGGGGTTCATCAATGAAATTAAGATTAAGATAGAACGAAAATAAATTTTAAATATATACCCTTCTATTTTAATTCAGAGATAAAAAAAAGATGTCTTACCACAACGGTTAATCATCTTAGTTTATTTATTTCATCTATCGGCTTTGGTTATAATGGATGCTATTTTATTTGTCTAATGTTGTATGATAGAAACTTCGATTTTCTAATGAGAAAACACGTTTTGTGAACTCTCCGCCTTCTACTGTTTCTAGTGCCTTGTTAATCATAACAATACGGGCATCTAAATTATCTATTAAATATAATATTTCTGCTTCTAGTAACATTGGTAAGACAGGGGATCCAAATTCGTATTTTCCATGGTGAGATAAGACCATATGCTGTAAGAGAGTAACTTCCTCACTTTCAATTTGTAAAGTGTTAGCTACTTCCTTAATCATAGCCTGACATATAGAGATATGTCCTAATAGTTTTCCCTCCATCGTATATTCTGGTACCACTGGGCCACTCAGTTCAATTACTTTACCTAAATCATGTAAAATAACTCCTGCGTATAATAGATCCCGATTTACCATAGGATACAGGACTGTTATTTCTTTTGCGAGCTGTAGCATACTGAACATATGATAGCCTAAGCCAGAAACATATTCATGATGGTTTTTACTTGCCGCTGGATATATTTTTAAACGATCATAATGTTTAGTAAAGATCGTTTTTGTAATCATTTGAATAGATTGATTTTGCATACTATCTATATACGTACTAATTCCTTGCATAATAGCATCCGCATCCATCGGTGCTTTTTTTAAGTATTTTACCTGTTCTTCTGGATCCTTAGAGAGCATTACCGCCTTATGAATCTTCATTTGACGACCTTCGTTATACTTAATAATATCACCTTGTACCTGGATGATTGTTCCTGTTGTAAAGGTCTTGATTTGTTCCTCAGAGGCAGACCATAAACGAGCATCTATTGTACCCGTTGCATCCTGCAAAGTCATGTTTAAATATACCGACCGATTATTTCCATTTGTTTTTCCCATAACAACAAAGTTAATAATGGCTTCTATTTCAATATCCCCATCACCAGGTTTTAATGCACTAATTTTTATCATACAGGGCCACCCTTCTGTTGTATTACCTGCTTAATACTTTCATAATTATATCCTTTTTTTAGCAATACATCAATTAATTTGTTATCGAGTTGTTGGCCTGATAATTTTCGACTCCATTTTTCGTATTGTTTTTCATACTCTAATTGTAAGGCTTTTTCTTCTTTCTCCTTTGAAAAGTCAAAGTTGAAATTAGACATCGCATGTTCAATTGTTTCCTTTGTAAAACCACGGGCATATAATCGGTTTCTAATTTTTAATAATGCCGTTTTGTAACTGTTATTACTATGCTTTACATATAGAGACTGAATCAAATCAATGGCTGCCTGATACTCTTCATCTTTTTCTAGTTTTGTTAGACTATGATCAATTACTTCACAATCGATTCCATAGCTTCGCAAATTATAAATTGCCTTATTTAATCCCATGCCTGCACGAATGGATTTTTTAAGATACTGTAATGAATAGGAAGCATCGTTAATTAGATTTTTTTGTTCTAACAGATGCATAGTTGCTTCTAATTGATCATCATCGCACATAGCCGTGTTCATTAACTTTTTTCGCATCTGTTCTCTTGTATAATCTTTAACCGCCAAGTATTTTAATGCTTTATGATAGGCTTGTACAATTTGTTCACTATCTTTTAATGTATCAAATACACTTCGATCAATGATCGATCCTACCTGTATATTATATTTAGCTACATTAGCATCACTAATCTCCATACTAATTTCACTTTCATCAAAAAGAAAAATGACTTCATTGCGTTCCTGTCCAATGGGATACATTTTCTTAACATGATACGTATAATATTTCTCTTTAATAGCTAAGCGATATACTTCTTCCACTCGCTCACCAAACACCTCACTACTAAACTGCATCGCATCCTCATACGCATGTCTTCCATAAGTAGTTAAATCCATCTCCATCACTCGTTGTAATAAGGGAAGTAGCTCTTCTTCTTCATCAAAGAAAAAGCCATTATAGCCATCCTTAACGACTTCTTCTAAATTTTTATCTCTTCTAGCGATAACCGGTATACCACTGGCCATGGCTTCAATAAAGGTTAACCCTTGTGTTTCAGAGAGGGATGCAGAAACAAAAATATCCGATACATGATAAAAACTAGGTACCAAATCCGGCATTTTAGGACCTGTAAAAATAAGGAAGGCATCCATATTTTGTTGTTGTACTTCTTTTTGTAATGTTTCCAGTAACGGTCCACCGCCCACAATTAAACAAATAATATTACTATTATAGCGTTGCAATTGTTGCACCGACCGAATGATGATATCGATACTTTTCTCTTCCGCAATTCGGCCTAAAAAAGTGATGACAAACTTATTTTCTAAATGATACATCTTTCTAATTTTCGCAATATATTGTTCATCTTTATTCGCAGGATCAAATTTTTCTAATTCCAATCCAGTCGGAATAACATGCATGCGTTTATGCAGTCCATACTGTTCTAAAGCTTCTCTCGTTTTAATCGATGGAACAATGAGTTCCGTACAGCTATTGCCATATAATTTACTAATGCGGGAAATTACTTTTTTAACGATACTATCGACCTTTGTTGATCGTACTGGTGTAACATAATGTGAATAATCAGCCCACATCGTATGGTACGTATAAACAATGGGAACATTCAAGGCTTCGGCAGCTAATCGACTGAAAATGCCAATCCCAAATTCGGTTTGCGTATGAATAATATCAATCTTTTGATTTTTCAATTCGCGCATACCCTTAAAAGAATAAATATTGCATGCTCGATATCCATATAACCCTTGCAACTCTAATCCAGGAACACGCAAAATCATTTCTTCTGGATCATCTGTATAGTCACTATCACTAGGTAATTCACTCGTTACAACGATAACTTCATGGCCATTTTTAATTAACTGGTTGCGTAGTATTCGAGTTGATGTTGCTACACCGTTAATATCTGGAACATATGTATCGGAAAATAATGCAATTTTCATTCTATTACCTCCCACTATTCATCATCTATAGTTAATACTTTTTGATAAATTTCTCCTAATTCTTCGCCAATTTTAACAATCTCTCTCTTTTTAGCGACCTCATAGCCTTTTTTAATTGTACTTGGATACGTATGGTTTACAACACCCTCTATAATTGTTACAAACGAATCAACATCTTTACCTTTATAACAATCGATTGTATCCTCTAGCCAGTCACTAAAAACCGGTATATCTCTTAAAATAACTTGCGTTTTACAAGCTAATGCTTCCAATACAACGATACCTTCTGTTTCTTCCCGAGAAGGAAAAAAGAAAGCCTGGCATCGACCATAAGCACCCCGTAACAAAGAAGCATCAATATAACCAGGTAATACTACATTATCCGGTAATTGCTTTAATATGGATCGAATCTTAGCAGTTGGATTCGACAAGGATACATCCCCAAACCACATAAAAGTATAGTCAGGCAATTTTTTTGCGACTTCAACAAAGGTATCAAATCCTTTACGTTCAAATAACCAACCTACGGATATAATCAACGTCTGTTGTGGATGAATTGAAAATTGATCACAAAATGTATCGATTTGTTTTTGGGTTGGATTAAACAATTGTAAATCTACACCATTCGAAATATTGGAAATAGGCACTCCTAGATCATACGATTCTAATAAACGTTTTGAATACGGTGTAGGGGTAAGAATGTAGTCTGCCTTTGCGTATAGGTAACAAAGCCAACGTTTATATATGCCTGCTAGTAAATTGGAGAACATAAACGAATTTTTAAAATCTTCTTGGGTACTATGTGCATGATAAATTACTTTTTTATTATGTTTTCTCGCTCTTTTAATCATATCTACGCTATCCCACCAGATGGTATTGATATGTAATATATCATAATCTTCATCATCCTTTTCTGTGGTATAAGCAATCTGATTACTTTTTAGCGCCTGTTTTTGATGCACAAGTGCCCGACCGATTCCTGACTTGCGTATTGTTTTTTCTTTTCCGAAATATAACTTGATTTTCATGTATTTTCACCTTATTCATAGTATAACATACTCACTTACTAAATATAAATAACGAAATTGGTTAATTTTTTATCTCTTGTTAAAGGCAGATATGGCATACTTACTAAGCAGTACCACAATAGCACCAAGCATAACAAGTATAATCGCAATAGCTAGGATTGCTATGGAAATTCCCTTCAGGTATAAAATATTCTGAAATAAGAAAACAGCAACAATAAAACCTACCACCGTCGAACTACTTAAAAAAGTAGTGATCCAATCGAAGGGACGACATACCTCAATCACCGCTAACATACTCACACCAGCGACAAATAAATACAATAAAATAGAGATTTGTGCATTCGTTATTCCTAAACTAGCTATGTAAGGGATCGTTACAATACCGATCACAATCGTTATCGCATATGGTAAGGCATTGCGACATACAGTTGGTAGAAAACGCCCAGTAATGGGATGCGGATTACTACGGAAAGATAAGAAAAAGGAAGTATAGCCCTCAATCGCTAAATCAATTAAGGTAATTTGAATGGGATAAAAGGGAAAAGGCATATTCGTAACAATACAAAGTAAGGATAATGCAATCGAATAAAATGTTTTAATAAAGAAGATTCTCGATACACTCGTTACATTATTGACCACTCGCCTTCCTTCCATTAATACATCTTGTAGAATAGTAAAATCATCCTGTAATAAGACAATTTGCGCTACTTGTTTGGCAACATCACACGCTTCCGGTAGGGTAATACTACAATCTGCATGCTTTAAAGCAATGATATCATTAACCCCATCACCCGTCATGGCTACGGTTTTACCTTGTCGCTGCAAAGCTTTAACAATCAAACTCTTTTGGTGGGGCATAACCCGCGCAAAGACACATGTCGTGGCCACTAATTCCTCGATTTTAGCATCGTCAACCGTAGATAGATCAACATAGTGATCGGCATCGGTAATACCCGCCTGTTTAGCAATGCTTAAAACAGTTAATGGATGATCTCCAGAAATAACCTTTAAATCCACTTCCTGTTGTTTAAAAAATTGCATCATATTTCTTACATTTTTACGCAAAGGATCGCATAAAGTTATGATTCCAATAATAGTCAATGCATCAGGCAAAGAGGAATGCGCATCTATTTGCGGTGTATAGGCGACACATAGTACACGTTTTCCTTCCTTTTGTAAGGTTTCTAACATCGGTAGTTTTACCGTACTTAACGATAGTAATCGTTCTGGTGCACCAACAATAATCGTACCAATCGAATCAAATCCAATAGCACTCCATTTCCGTTCCGAGGAAAAAGGTGTTCGATGCGCGATAGAAAATTGCTCTTTTCCTTGGAAATATTCTTGCAAAGCATTAAAGGTAGCATTGTTATCTTCCATCTGACTTCCAAAAGCACTCATTAATGTGTAAAAAGAGTACGGTAAAATATCCTCTTCCAAGATTTCCACATTAGTAACTTGCATCTTACCCTCGGTGATTGTTCCTGTCTTATCCAGGCATAAGGTATCCACATGGGCTAGTGTTTCCACACTATAAAGATCATGAATTAACACCTGCTTTTTCGCTAATTTAATAACTCCTGTCGCTAGTGATATCGTAATTAATAGTAAAAGTCCTTTAGGAAGCATCCCCAACAGAGCGGCCGAAACAAAAATAACACTATTTTGCATATCGACATGACGAAGAACTAGGGATTCTATCAGCATTAGGATACCAGCAGGTACAATCACAAAACTGGTTAGGCGAGTCACCTTTGTCATACTACTAACTAACTCTGAAACGGACTCCTTATGTTCCTTAGCTTGTCGTACTAATCGACTTGAAAAATTTTCCTGTCCTACATGTTCTACTCTTGCATAGCATTTTCCACTTGCGACATAACTTCCCGATAATATATGATCATTACATTTTTTAGGGATGGTTGTTGATTCACCGGTTAACAAGGATTCATTCACTTCAATTACCCCATCTATAACGATAGCATCTGATGGAATTTGATCCCCCATAGTTAAAACAATCACATCATCCAATACGATTTCTTCGATTCCTATTTTGCTTTCCAGTCCATCACGGATGACTTTGACTTTACTGTTTTTTACAATCGAAAGCTTAGCAATCATATTTCGTGCTTGACACTCTTGCATAATACCAATCGAAATATTAATAACAATAATTAAGATAAAAAAGGTATTCGTATATGCGTGCACAGCAAGCAAGGCAATCGCAATGATAACATTAAAAAAATTAAAAAGGGTTACCGTATTACTTTTTATAATTTGGCCAGTCGTTCGCGTTTGCGTGTCATTAATTTTATTTACTTGCTTAGCTAAAATTCTTTGTTTTACTTCTGCTTTCGTTAATCCTATAAGTTTCATTTGTTTCATTCCTTTGGTATTAACTGTACTATTTTTTATGATAAATAACAACAAAAATATCTGGTTTTGCATAAAATATTAGTCTTCAGTCTATGTAAAAAAAGAAAATCCATCATGTTAATGGATTTTACATTTCTATTATTTATAGGAAAAACAAAGTAATATAATCCTCTTAAATTGGTAACTCATTTTCGATATTAATCATTTAACCCAATAATAATGATCTCGGTACCACTTTCTAAGGTCAATTGCCCAGTGTATCCTGAAACTTCAATAGAAATAGCTGTATTCGCATTCACTCTTTGTATTGTTGAATTCGTTATAACAGAAGAAGTGGTAGGAAAATAAGAAGGTAAACCATTAATACTAACATATAGCGGCGTCGGTGGTGGAGTATCTAAAACAATAACATAATATATAAGATACAAATCTGATTGCGTAATTGTAAATATAGTTCCCTCTGTATTTGCATCAATTCCATAATGCCAGCCTGCCGGAAAGGGAATAAGTGTACCACTCGTTATTACAGAAACCGGATTTGCATCTGGATTCGCAAGAAAATTAAGATATATTCGTGGCCCATTGATGTATCCAGATCCCGTTGGACCTACCGGTCCCGTTGGGCCGGTTGGTCCCATTTCTCCTTGTGGACCCGTAAATCCTACCGGACCGGTCGGACCTGTGGGACCTGTTTCACCACGTTCCCCATCTACTCCAGTCTCTCCTTGCGGCCCCGTATATCCCATGGGCCCCGTAGGACCAGTTGGACCGGTTTCCCCACGTTCTCCTTGGCCACCAAGCTCTCCTTGTGGTCCAGTAAATCCCATAGGTCCCGTTGGTCCGGTTGGTCCCATTTCTCCACGCTCTCCATCTCGTCCCCTAGGACCCGTTGGTCCGGTATATCCCATACCATCGTTACCAGTTGGACCCATTGCTCCTGTAGGACCCGTCATTCCCATTTCTCCCTGTGGGCCAGTATATCCCATAGGTCCCGTTGGTCCGGTTGGACCCATTTCTCCACGCTCTCCATCTCGTCCCGTTGGACCCGTTGGCCCAGTATATCCCATACCATCGTTACCTCTATCGCCACGGTCTCCCTTTGGTCCTGTTGGGCCCATTTGCCCAGTGGGACCCGTTGGCCCAAGATCTCCTGGCATTCCTGTCCCGGTTACACCCTGTTGTCCGGTGGGACCCGTTGGTCCCATTTGACCAGTGGGACCTGTTGGACCGGTAGGCCCGGTAGGACCATACACCCTATTATGAGGAGGACAAAGCAATCTTCTTCTTTTTGATTTCATATATATCACCTATACATACTATATGTATTCTATTGGCTAATATAATCAATTTCATAAAATCAAAAAACGAACATGGGTCTATCATTATAAACAAATAGTAAATTATTTTACAAAGAAAAGAAGGAATCTATGATCCCCTCTTATAATGTTACAGCTTCTGTTTCATCGGTTAAATAATACATTCTACCCACTTTTCGCAACGAGCTATACTCCAACATTTCCCGGGGAAATTGATGATATGTAATACCATGAGTGTTTAAAATAGAGATGATTTCCTTTTCGGTAAAGAAAGAACGTTCCTCCCATTTTAACAACATAATAATAAAGTCTTCATAGGAACGAATTCCTAATATATTCGCTACGACAATACCTCTAGCATACCAACGGTTTCTAGCGACTGGTGCAATAATTGAATAGGTACTAGATAAGTAATTCTCAATAATTGAGCTTAATAAATATAAGTTCCAATCGTATTCTAAAGTAGGGAAATTATGGAAGTCCTCAATGGCATTAAATGCTACAAAACCTTTATTTTGCATTAAATCATTAATCGCTTGTTGGATTTCTAGACAAGTACTCGCATTTAAATAGAATGCTTTACGCAATATATACTGATTTTTGGATAACTTGATATACTCGCGTTCCAATATTTCCATAAAAGCAAAGGTCGTACTATTCGCCCAACCTACTCGCCTAGCGAAAGCTGCGTATTCTTCAAAATTAAAGTAGGTACTAAAATTAAGTTGTGTTTTCGCAATTTCAAAACTATTTAGCTTATGATACGAGCGATCTTTGCTGGTAATATGAGGGTACTTAAAGCGATACTTATCACGACATGTCGTTTGTAAAATATAGTATAACTTCATCGCACTATCCATATTATTCATATCTAGGAATTCTGGCCTTTTAGCGGTAAATAAATCAAATATCATCTTAGCGCTGATATAGCCATTATTTTCTTCCAACGCATCTTCAATAATTTCATCAAAGGCAGGCTGATCGATTCCTTTTATATTATCAATTATATTAAATTCATTCGTATCGTATTGGAAAAAGTTATCCACTCGATCAATTAAGAAGGAAATTCTTAATTTCGTTAAACCAGGGAATTTGTTTTTTAATTCTTTATACGTTACACTGCTACCTTTTTTCTGTAATAAAGATACGATGCTATTATCTAATTTTTCAATTTGGAATCCTTTTTTCGTTAGAAAATCACGCGCGAAATCAAAATCATTATGATATCGGGATTTTAATACACCATGTAAAAAATGATAGTTATCGATGTTTGTTTCTCGATGCAGTCTTTCTCTAAAGGATTCATATATGTCAGAATAATATAGGGTTGCACATTCATTATTGATAATATAGGTATGAATATCTTTAAGAATTGCACTTTCTACAAATACTTTTTCTACTGGACAATATTTTCCCCGATCACATAAAATCATATTTTCAAAATTTCTGGTAATAGCAGAAGTTAAAGCACGATTATCATGGGGCAAACGAAGTCCTTGGTATTTCGTATTGATAATATCCCGCAAACGTCTCATATCGCTATTATTTGGATCATCATCTAATTTAATAGCATCGGTGAAATAACGATTGATCGCATCATGACATATTTTATTGATCGTAGCGCCACGATTAATTATTAAATCGCCATACACTTTATATCCTAACTCTTTGACATAATTATAAAATTGTTCTTCATTGATAAAGAGCGGAGTGAAGAGAAAATCGCGCATTTTATCGTATAATTCATATTTTAATAAAGGAGCTTCTAGGTGGTCTGATATAGCAGCGTTAATCGTAGCAAAGTAATTTTTAGGGATTTGATCTTTTCGAATATATTTTTTAGCGTAGGCTAGATACATAAACGTATCGGAATTTTTTAACACGCCTTCAATAATTTTAACCATATTTTCAATATCGTACAATCGGTTTGGTAAATTAGAAACTAGAGTATCATGCATCGTTTGCAGTATTTGGGCACTTTCGATGCCAACCGAAGCATCCACAATAATCATATCGACTAATAATACAACATCGTTTTTTAATTTATCATGAACCGACTTACAAATTTGCCTTGTTCTTTCACGCGTAATATTAAACTGTCGCCCAATATTTTCCAGTGTTTTTCCTTCTAACCGTTGTAACATAACATCAATATGCATCGGCTTAATTTTTTGATATGAATGCCAAAAGTAACTAACCATAGACTGCGAGAAGAACTTTAAGCTCGCATCGAGGGAAAAGAGGTCTTCATATTCAATATCAATATCTTTTAAAGCAATAATTCTTTCTTCATATAGATCATATTTATCAATTAATTTCGGTGAAAAACCAAAACGAATTGTGTCTTTTATTTTTATATTATAATTATTTTCATGTACTCGCTTTAAAATGCTTTCTTTTGAAATATTTTGTTTTACGAAGGAATCAAACACATGTTTTAAGTCTAATAAAGTTTCATTACCGATACCACGAATTTTTTCATTATAGAAATCGAAGGTATGTAATTCATGTAGATACATATATCCTTGTGATTCACAAAAACGAATAAAGGCCATTCCCTTACGTTCATTTTCAAATACATCACGTATCGGGATTCTAGGTATACTTATATTTTCATACTGTTTCATTTCCTTTTCATATTGATCCTGGAAATCATTTAAAATTAAAATAAAGTGTTCCTTATCTAACCATTCATATAGCATGCCAATACCATCCAGTGATATGCTTTTAACATCTAGTCTTTCCTTTTTCGAGATCGCATCCCAAATAACCTTATACATCTGTGTTTCAAGATTCTTAATTCTTTTATTTGCTGCGTCAATTAGGGACATAAATGCTTGCGATTCTTCTGGTGTTACGCCAGGCAAAGCATCGACTTTTTTGGCGTCTAACTGTTTTAATGTTTCAACTGGCTGCATCTGCTGATCTAGATATTTAATAATATTTTCAAATTTCTTGTTATTCATATTCATGACTATCATTCCCTTCTTTTCCCTATGCTTGATACCATCTACAATTACGTATTTTTTACACGAATACCATGACAAAATATTATAATAATCACAAATAATACCTTAATCATTATAACAACTATTCACATATTATATCTACACCATAAATATTTATATTATATATAATATACTAGATTCTACTATTTTATGTTAAATAACACTTATAATACTAATATTAAGTAAAATGGTCAAGACATATACTTTTTTATATGCTTTTTAGACGTATTTATATATGAAAGTTGTTCCCTATAGATTATTTTAACATACCATTATATGTTTTTAAATAAACTTTACACTTTTCTCAAAAATTTTGTGTTCGTTTACAATTTATGTCTGTCATATATATTATGTGGCACACTATAAGAAAGGAGAGTAGTATAATGAAGCCAAAAATGCTTTTTTTTGATGTTGATGGTACCCTGTTAGATAATCATAAAAACATAGTCCCCCCTTCTACTATTAACGTATTACAAGAGTTATCCAAAAATGGGTATCACATTGCTATAGCAACAGGAAGAAGTTATCGTTCCCTTTGCGAACTTCGTATAACAAATATCGTGCACTGGGATATGTACGTATGTAACAATGGACAAACGATTTTAGATCCTAACGGAATCATCGTGGAGGAACACTTTATCCCGCCCAGTACCGTTCGTAAGTGTATAGCAGTGGGCGAACAATACTCGATCCCGCTAACAATTAAACAAATGCGTAAAATGATTACTCGAACCCCAAATCAGTATGTAAAAGAGGCATCCGCATTTTTTAATCTACCGATTGCCCCGATTCGTACCTATGTTGGTGATCCTGTATCTGCCATCATTGCCTATGGACCAATAGACTATGATTATGCCCCCTTTCTAACGATCCCCCACATTAAAGTTACCCCTGGAGTTTCTACCTACGCTGATATAACGATTGAACATATTTCTAAATATACTGGTATTAAAAAAAACCTAGAGAAATTCCAACAAACGAAATATGTTGCCTTCGGCGATAGCAATAATGATATTGAGATGTTACAAGGAGCTTCCATTGCTGTCGCGATGGGACAAAGTACACCAGAAATTCAAAATATAGCCGACCTGGTTACTTCCTCAGTTGATGCAAATGGGATCCAACAGGCATTACAAAAGCTTGGATACATAAAAGAATAGAGATTGCCTCTATTCTAAATATAATGATTCCATGGTTTCTATTTCTTCTTTTGTAATTCCTAACTCTGCCATAGCATATTCTCGAATACTCGCATATTGTTGTAATATTTGTTGCAGGGAAGCTAAAATATAAGATTCTCTTGTATCAAATAAAGAATACATATAATCCGCAACTCGTACATCCTCTGTTTGTTCTATAAAGTGTTTATAATACACTTTATTTTTTTGTTTACGCGCCATTGCTGTTAAGAGATAGTCATATACTAAATCCTCTTGACTCACCCCTAATATACCCGCAAACAACATAGCCCCATAGCCAGTTCTATCTTTTCCGCCACGACAATGGATGACAAAAGGTGGTGTTTCTTTTTGACAAATAATCTTCATCATATCCGAAAAAGCCTTTTTGGATACAGCATTCGTTACGAATTGCCTTTGTTGTTTCTCCATATTTTCTATACCTGTTTTACCCTTGGATACCTCTTTACTCGCATACGCCAACATATCCTCTTTAGCATCTTGCCAGTGCTGGATCTTGCCAGCTTGTCTAGCAGTAATTGCCGCAGGATCACAAATATATGTCTTCTGATTTCCAAAGAGTCGATTTGGCTTTGTTTCAATTTCTGCTTCGCTGCGTAAATCAATGATTGTTTGCATCGATACATTTTGCATATATTCCATACTTTCATCTGATAAATAATAAAAGTAATCCGAACGATAACACAGCCCCCATTTTAGGCGTTTATGAGTATTTGTTACATAGCCACCCATATCACGAAGATTATACAATCCTTTAACGGGCAATATGCGGTGTCCACATAGTAATGTTTGGCCGCTTTTAAATACGACAATAAAGTAAATTCGACGTGACGATGGGGATACTACAGTCAAAGGTAATATCTTTTTATTACTAGAGATGATTTTTGTTTTATGCTTAGTCATATTATTATTATCATATGTCCAATATACCGTATAAGGTTCAATAACCTTTTTAGTATGAAAATATAGATTGGTTTGTGTTGGACTTATATAAAAAGCCTCTATCCATGTCATGATTTGTCCTTTGCCTTTCGTATATGCTCCCGTAAATCAATCGGTGTATCATAGGCAGCTACTTGATAATCAACCTGCACCCCTAACTCAAAGAGATCCTCTATTGCTGCATATTCTTCCTCGCTAAAACATAAGTCATGTCCATACGAAATTGTTCTTTCTTTAGCCTTTCGCATACCACCAAAATGAATACGATCAATGGCAACCCCGGCTTGTTTTAAATGCAACGCCGAAAGAGTACTGTCAAGAATGATAAAAGTAGGTTTTTGAATCGAGTTCTTTTTAAAAATACGGATGCTTTGATCGACACCAAAAACATGAACCGTAAATTCCGGAGCTGCCATCTTTAAAACTTGCATTTGAATCGGATCCTTGTATGCCTTATCGCTAATACAAATAATTTGTTTTGCATGAATAAAGCCAAGCCAGGAACTTGCGACCTGTCCGTGAATCAATCGATCATCAATCCGGGTTGATACTATCGCCATAAGTAGCCTCCTCTAATTTCTGTGAAATATCGATAACTGCCTTTTTTCCTGCCTCTATAATTATTTTTCTAGCCTCTTTCATGCTTTTTGGTTTTTGTAATACATACTCTAATAAGATAGGTAAAGAAAGACCAGAGAAAACCAAAACATCCTTATGCTTGAGGGCTAAATACGAGGCAATGTTAGCTGGTGTTCCCCCATAAATATCGGTAATAATAACGAGTCCCGTTTGGGGATATAAATCTTCATACTTTTGTTGTAGCTGTTGTAAACAATCATCATAGGATAATTCCTCTGTCACTAAGATGACAGAAACTTGGTCCGGTTTTACACCTAGGATCATTTCCATACTTGCTACAGCCGCTCCAGCAAGCGGTCCATGACTAATTAAAAGTAAAGGTATCATGGTACTAATACCCCCTGTAAAGCTAGCAGTGTCCCTATGATTAACAAGCCGAAAATCAAGAAGATTAAATATTTCCTAGGCAATTTTCGATTTAGTTTATACAGGAGAATGGTAAATAGGAGAGGTAACAACTTTGGCATCACACCATCTAACAATTTTTGAATAGAAACAACTGTCTCTTTTAATTTTATCTCTGTTCCAATATTTATTTTGACATATGAACCAATTAAGGCTCCAATAACAATAATACCGACCATCGTTGCAATATTTATAATCTTTTGCATAATTTTAGCCTGCGTACCGCTATTAATATAAGATACGCCTTTTTCATAGCCTAACACCGTACCATAATATTTAACCCCAATATTGATACCATTATAAATAATAAACATTAAAATGGGCCCAATGAAATTACCATGCAAAGCATAGGCAGCGCCAATCGATCCAGCTATTGCCTGAATCGTTATTTTAAAAACGCTATCGCCAATACCCGCTAGGGGACCCATCATCCCAGCCTTTAGGGCAATAACTGCTTCCTTTTGTTCTTCCGACGTTTGTTCCTCAAAGGCAGCTGTAATTCCTAATATCATGCCAGAAGCAGTATTTTGTGATAGAAACATCGCTAAATGGCGTTGCATTGCGGATACCCGTTGTTCTTTACTAGCATTCTTATATATTTTCTCTAATACTGGTCCAATAGCTGTTAAAAATCCAATCGCCTGGTACCCAGATTGGGTAATCGTTAATCCTAAACCAAAAAATTGTAATCGCCAAAACATTCTTCGAATATCTCGCTTACTTACGAGTTGATATTGCCCCTTTATATCCTTTGTATCTAGATCACTCATAGATCATACACCTCCGGATCTTCTTTAGAAATCTTTGTCGTTTTTTGGTCATCCCTAATTTCCATGATCATCGAATACAAAATGGCGATCGCTAAAGATACTAACGTAATAGCTAAGATATCTAATTGTAAGTATGACGATAATACAAAACCAAATAATAGAAATGGCCAGAAATGTCCCTTCATCATCATTGTCATTAAAATTGATAATCCGATTGCCGGTAACAACAAGGCTGCCGTACTTAACCCAGACAATATAGAGGTTGGGATAACCTGTAAAATATGTTGTACCATCGTATCAGAAAAATAGACAACAAGAAAGGTTGGTATCGCGCGAACAAAAAATTGAACAATAATGGCTATCATATTAATCCGCAACACTGCATTAAAATTTCCAGTCAGAGCCAAACGGTCTGCCCATGGCGCAAACATTTGTTTAATAAAATCAAACAACAATAATAACTGTTGGGCTAATACCGCCACCGTAGTTGCGGATGCAACCCCTGCAGCAATACCTTCCGCATTGGTTCCTGAACCTGTCTGAATCGATACAACAACACCTACAATCGTTCCAATAATCATATCCGGGGTACGATATCCAGCCATATTCCCCAGTCCCATCCACATCAATTCAAGGGTGGCAGATACAATTAATCCAGAGCGCATATCCTGTAATATAATACCAACTATAGGTCCAATTAATAAAGGTCGTCTAAACATTTGTGGTCCCTGATCATCATAGGAACAATATCCCGCCCATAAAGCAATCAAGGACGCCTGTAGTAAGCTCATTTTATCCTCCTATCTCTTACTACAAACTATGTCAAGAAAATATAGATATTCGTCATAAAAGTAAAATATAATCCAACTCCTATATTTATACATATATACAAAATCGATAGCTGCACTTCCTATATTAAAATGAACAATATTAAATTAAAAAAGTAATAGCAAGGAAACTATCACTAATAAAACTTATCTAATAACTATCCTGATATCGTTGGAATTCAGATAGTTGTATTTCTTTTAACCTTCTAGCAAGTTCTTTTTCAAAATCATTTCTTTTCTCTTCCTTAAGTTTACGATAGTCTTTATCTAAAAAATCATGTAATAGAAACATGTTCTTTTCCACAAATTCTATAAAATCATTTTTTTCATTATTTGTTTCAAAATATAATATAACTTGTTTAAAATCATTATAAGCAATCTTGGCATCCTCAAGATCCTCTAATAAATAATAATGTAGGGCGTATGCAATATGTG